>CAVDXJ010000037.1:0-8856 GCA_963612765.1 Oscillospiraceae bacterium | reverse complement strand
GCGCGCGTCGAGTGCCTGCACAAGGTCGAGGCGTCTTCTCACTACCTGCTGGGCCTGCTTAACGACATCCTGGACATGTCCAAGATCGAGAGCGGCAAGATGACCCTGGTCAAAGAGGACTTCAACCTGCGTGCTTTGGTGGACGACCTGCACTCGGTCCTGGACGTCAAGTTCGCCGAGAAGAGCCAGGTCTTTGACGTGCGCGTCTCGCTTGAGCACGAGTGGCTGCACGGCGACGCGCTGCGCGTAAACCAGGTGCTGATCAACCTCTTGGGCAACTCGATCAAGTACTCGCCCGCGGGCACCGCGGTCGAGCTTACGGTGCGCGAGGTGGGGGCCGCGGGCGGGCAGGCGCGCGTGTTCTTTGGCGTGCGCGACCACGGCATGGGCATCGATGTCGCCGACCACGAGCGTGTTTTCCAGAGCTTCGAGCGTCTGGACGCGCAGGCAGGGCATGAGCAGGGCACGGGCCTGGGCCTGTCGATCAGCAACCGCCTGGTGCACATGATGGGCGGCAGCATTTGCCTTGAGAGCGAGGTGGGGAAGGGGAGCCACTTCTACTTTGAGCTTGCCCTTCCCGTGGCCCAGGAGCGCGAGGTGGCCGGGGTCTGCGCCGAGCGCGTCGACTTCACCGGCGTGCACGTGCTGGTGGCCGAGGACAACGAGCTCAACCGCGAGATCCTGCGCGTCTTTTTGGAAGACGCCGGCTGCGTGGTGACCGAGGCCCGCGACGGGCGCGAGGCCGTGGAGACCTTCTGCGACCACTCGGCCGGGACCTTCGATGTCGTGCTGATGGACGTCATGATGCCGCGCGTGGACGGCCTTGAGGCGGCGCACTTGATCCGCACGAGCGGGCACGCCGACGGGGCTGGCGTGCCCATCGTGGCCGTGAGCGCCAACGCCTTTGACGAGGACATCAAGCAGTCGTTGGCTGCCGGCATGAACGCGCATCTCTCCAAGCCGGTTGAACGCGAGAAGCTCTTTGAGATGCTGGGGCGCATGCTGGGTTCTCGCTGATTTTTGCTTCTCGCGGGTGGCCGGCGCTGGCTGCGGTATTCTTCTTGGGTCCACGGCAAATGGGGGAGGACTCATGAGCAACACGTACACGTTTTTTGCCCAGACCAAGGTTTTGTTTGGGCCCGGCAAGCTGGGCGAGCTTGGCAGCCAGAAGCTGCCCGGCACCCGCGCGCTTCTTGTCACCACCGGCGGCAAATCGGTGAAGGCCAACGGGTATTTGGCCCGCGTCGAGGCAGAGCTTGACCGTGCGGGCGTGAGCCACGTGTTGTTTGACCGCATTGAGCCCAACCCGTTGCGCCAGACCGTGAACGCCGGCGCGCGCCTGGCCTTTGACGAGGGCTGCGATTTTGTGGTTGCGCTGGGCGGCGGCTCGGTCATGGACGGGTGCAAGGGCATCTGCGCCGCGGCCGCCAACGTGGCCGTTGGCCCCGACGGCGTGGCCGCACCGCGCGATATCTGGGACTTTGTGATGGGCGGCACCGCCAAGGGCCTGCCCATCGAGGCCGACCCGCTGCCGCTGGTGTGCGTGACCACCACGGCGGGCACCGGGTCTGAAGTGGACGCCGGCGCCGTCATCTCGTTTGAGGAGACCGACGAGAAGCTGCGCCTGGGCGACCCGCGCCTTATGCCCGTGCTGGCCGTCGTCGACCCCGAGCTTATGCTTACCGTGCCCGCCCGCTTGACGGCGTTCCAGGGCTTTGACGCGCTTTTCCACAACGTGGAGTGCTACATCGCCAACAACCACAACTTCATGGGCGACATGGTGTGCCGCGAGGGCATCGAGCGCGCCTCGCGCGCGCTGGCCGCCTGCGTGAACGACGGCAGCAACATCGACGCCCGTAGCGAGCTGGCTTTTGCCAACACTCTGGGCGGCTATGCCATGGTGTGCAGCGGATGCTGCGGCTGTCACGGCACCGAGCACGGCATGAGCGCCCACCACCACGACTTGCCCCACGGCGCCGGCCTCATCATGATCGCGCACGCCTACCACGCCCACATGATCGCCGTCCACGCCTGCGACGAGCGCTACGTCAATATGGCCCGTTTCATGGGCTTCGAGGGCGCCGAGAAGCCCGAGGATTTTCTCGCCGCTTTGGACGCGCTGTTTGAGGCCTGCGGCATGGCCGACCTTAAGATGAGCGATTGGGGCATCACGCGCGACGAGCTGTCGGACATCGCGGCCAACGCGTTGGACACCAACGCGGCGCTGTTTGGGCACGACCCGGCGCCTTTGTCGCACTCCGACGTGCTGGCGATTCTGGAGGCAAGCTGGAAGTAGGCGGGCGCGTCGCAGGTTGCCGCGGTCTTCTCGCCGTGGTCGTCTTGTTGCAATCAACTGATAACACAGCGGTAGCCCGCCGGTCTTTTGCGCGGGCTATTCTCGCTATGGCTGTATGCGTTGTTTAGGAAGAGGAGTTATGGCTCAAGCTAAAACCAAGACCACCGAGACCAAGACCACGGCTCAGGTTCTTGTCGACTGTCTGCAGGCAGAGGGCGTGGACACCATCTTTGGCATTCCCGGCGAGGAGAACCTCGACCTCATGTTTGCCATCAAGGAGGCGGGGATTCACTTCATCCCTACCCGCCACGAGCAGGGCGCGGCGTTTATGGCCGACGTCTACGGCCGCCTGACGGGGCACGCCGGCGTGTGCCTGGCCACGTTGGGACCGGGCGCGACCAACCTGGTCACGGGCGTGGCCGATGCGTTTTTGGACGGCGCGCCGCTGGTTGCCATCACCGGGCAGGTCTCGAGCGAGCTCATGCAGTTCACGAGCCACCAGTATCTGGATTTGACCTCGATGTTTGCGCCTATCACCAAGCGCTCGAAGGTGGTCATGAGGCCCGACACGATCTCTGAGATCTGCCGCCTGGCCTTTAAATACGCCGAGAGCGGCAAGCCCGGCGCGACGCACATCGACTTCCCCAAGAACATCGCGCACATGCCCAGCCCGGCAAAGCCCTTGCGCCGCCAGCAGGCGCCCGCGCAGTACGCCGAGCCCGCCTCGGTCACGCGCGCGGCCGAGCTTATCTCGCAGGCGAAGAACCCCGTGATCTTGGCCGGCGCCGGTGCCGTTCGTGGCAAGGCGGCCCAGGCAGTGACCACCATGGCCGAGCGCCTGCACATCCCGGTGGTTCAAACAATGATGGCCAAGGGCATCATTCCCTGCGACAACCAGTACAGCCTGGGCGTCGTGGGCATTCCGCAGCACGATTACATTATTGATGCGTTTGACATGGCCGATCTGGTCATTGGCATAGGCTACGACCTGGTCGAGTGTGCGCCCAAGAAGTGGCACACGCACGAGATGACGATCATCAACGTGGCCGCGCTGCCCACCGACGTCAACCAGGAGTACGACCCCGAGGTCGAGGTCATCGGCGACCTTTCTGACAGCATCTACCAGATCCTGCGCTCGGCCACGCGCGAGGGCAAGCCCGAGCCGGTCGAGATGCTGGCCGTGGGCCAACGCCTGCGCGACGAGTTTGCCGAGCTTGCGGCCGACGACTCCTTCCCCATGAAGCCGGCTCGCATCATTTCTGACATTCGCAAGGTTATGGGCCACTCGGACATTCTGGTGTCCGACGTGGGCGCCCACAAGATCTGGATCGGCCGCGAGTACCCCTGCTACGAGCCCAAGACCTGCCTTATCTCCAACGGCTTCGCGTCGATGGGCTTTGCCGTGCCCGGCGCCTTTGCGGCCAAGTTGCTGTACCCCCAGAAGCGGGTGCTGGCGGTGTCCGGCGACGGCGGCTTCATGATGAACTCGCAGGAGTTGGAGACCGCGGTGCGCGAGCACGTACCGTTTGTCACCCTGCTTTGGGAGGACTCGCACTACGGCCTGATCAAGTGGAAGGAAGAGGAGCAGTTTGGCGACGTCTACGGCGTCGAGTTCTCGAACCCCGACTTCAAGGCCTATGCCGAGTCCATGCACTGCCACGGCTACCGCGTCGAGTCCACCGAGGATCTTATCCCCACGCTCGAGAAGGCGTTTGCCAACACCGACGCCCCCAGCGTCGTGGTGGTTCCCGTCGATTACTCTGCCAATATGGAGCTCTCCAATAAGCTTCACGCGGCCTACGCGTAAGGTTTTGCCGGGCCGACGGGACAAAAACTCGACAAGTCGGCCATCAAATTCGATCTGGTCGAGTAGCTCGAAAATCCGCAGGTTTTTGACCTGCGGATTTTCTTTTATGTACTAGCTGGATACATGATGGTGGCTAGTTTGATGGCCGACTTGTCGCGTTTTTGATTTTGGAGGGTCTGCGACTGGCTGTGCTTGGGTATGTAAAGCCCATGAACACCATCATCTGTGGCATATCGGCGTTGCGCTATTGGCGCATGCCTCCTTGGATCGCTCTCATTATGACCGAGCCCGAGGAGGAGTACCGCAACCTTGGCTTTTCGAGTGTCGATGAGTTCAACCGGGTACGGCAGCAAATGTCGCTCGAATCGCCGCTGGCCAAGGAGTGCGCCGACGACAAACGGTGGAACTCCGCCGGCGAGCACGCCCGTAACATCCGCAATGCCGCGCCGTTACTTGGTCAGTGTCTGGAATTTCCCGTTGACATCATGGTGAAGAGCCGTGCGGAGTGGAGCAAGAGCGGCATCATCGCACCAGTCATGTACAGCAAGCCTTTGCCTCCGGGTTCAACTGTGGCTATCACCGATGAAATCTCTGTCGTGACGCCGGAGTTCGCGTTGTTGCAGTTGGCGGGGACGATGACACTCAATCAGTGTCTGGCGATTGCGTCGGAGTTGTTTGGCACGTACTCGCCCTACCGGGCGCCACGTGCCTTTGCCGAATGGTTTGAGTCGCGCCTTTCCCTTGTCTCGGGTCGCAACTTGATGGGGGAGTGCTATGGCTGGACCCCTTGCGTAATAGGCGGCAAGTTGCATGATCTCTGGAGGCGCGATCCGTTGGTCACGGCTGGATCGCTGCGAGCGACCGTCGCTCAAAGCGAGACCAACCGAGGGTGCGCCCGGGCACTTAAGATCGCCGAGCTTGTGATTCCTGGTGCCGCGTCGCCTTTAGAGTCGAAAGCGGGTTTGCTGCTCTGCCTTCCAAAGACGTATGGCGGTTTGGGCCATACGGGCATGATTCACAACTACGAGGTTCGTCTCACCAAGAGCTCTCGCACACTTGCGGGGAAGCGGCGTTGCTACTGCGATTTATATTGGGGCGAGGGCGTTGACCTCGAGATTCAAAGTAAGCTCGTTCACGATAACGAGACGTCGTTCTTGTCGGACTCAGAGCGTATTGCCGCTCTTCTCAATGAGGGCATCACGGTTCTTCCGGTTACGGCCCATCATTTGAATGACCGCTCGACGCTGCTTGAGCTTTCAAAGACCTTGGCAAGGTTGCGTGGAATCGGGGCGCCTACTCTAACTGCTCGGCAAGAGGTTCGTTCGCGGAAGCTGTTTGACGACCTTTGTGCTTTGTCCGGCGACTTCCTAAGTAAAAATGCGATAAGTCGGCCATCAAAATCGCGTCGAGCAAGTAGAAAGCCATCTTGAAAAAAGAAACCTGCAGGTCAGAGACTTGCAGGTTTCTTGGCTACTCGGATAGTTTGAGTTTGATGGCCGACTTGTCGCGTTTTTGAAATTTGGCGCTTCGAATCCCCTAGAGGAACAGCTGATAAGACCAGCGGACGTCGTCCTTGTTGCCGTCGATGCAGCAGCTGCCGATGCGCTTGAAGCCGGAGTTCTCGATGACGTGCTGCATGCGCACGTTTTGAGGGTGCGTGTCGACGCGCAGCTCGGAGAAGCCGCGCACGCGAGCCTCCTCAATCAGGCGGCGATAAAAGAGCTGGGCCACGTGCTGGCCGCGGAAAGCGGGGGAGACGGCAACGCGGTGGATGGTGGCGTAGTTGTCGGCGCCGTCCTCGCGAACCTCCCAAGCGCCCTCGATGAGCTGCTCGTAGTTGGGGTCGTGAACGTCGATCAACGCGGCAGTTGCGGCGACGCTGCCCTTGACGGTAAAGATGCGGCCCCAGCCAAACTCCAGGTCAAGGGCGATGTTCTTGAAGTTGGGGCCAGAGCCGTTTTGCCACTGGTCGATGCCGTCCGCGGCGAGAAGGGCGCGGGCCTCCTCGAGGGTGGCCACGATGGCGGGGATATCATCGACGGTCGCCGGGCGCATATCGCAATCGGCAAGCGAGAAGGTCTTGGCAGAGGTGTCCGTGGAAGTCATATCAATCCTTTTTGCGCCGCGCAGGCGCGTTGACGTGCAGTTTTGGGCCAATAGAACCCGATTATTATGCGTGAAGCCCTACCAAATTCCAAGAAGGCCCTCAAGGTTTTCAATAAACCTTCTTCTGTCCTTCTCACAAAAAGCCGCAGGTCCGCGCGTACGGCCGCCCGCTCGGCGCACCTTCTTTTCTTCGGCGCGAATGAACAGATCAGAGTCGATCGTGGCCTGGCTGTACACGCGCCCGCGCACTCCGATGGCCTTGGCGCCGCGCCCCAGGGCCATCGCGGCCAGGCCTATGTCCTGCGTGACCACGCAGTCGCCGGGCGCCAGGGACTCGACGATCGCGAAGTCGGCCGAGTCGGCCCCGCAGGAAACCCGCAGCGTATCGACCCAAAAGCCGCCCGCGGGCCGGGCGTCCTGGGCGCGGCGAGGGTCGCCGGGGCGCACGTGGCGCTCGAGGTTCTGCGTGGTGTTGCCCGCGATGACCACGGGCACCTTGGCCCGTCGGGCAACCGCCAGCGCGTCGGCCGTAACGGGGCAGGCGTCGGCATCGATGAACAGCGTCGTCATGCGCGCGACCCTACTCGGCGGCTTCGCCCGCGCCCGCCGTGCCCGCGCCGTAGCGGTCAAAGAAAACGGTGTGCGACAGCTCGAACCTGCGCTTGTGCAACCGAGAAGGACGACTCTTCTCGCTGGGGTAACCCAAGGGCATGATGGCCACGATGCGGTACGTGGCCGGGATGTCAAACTGGCGCCGCAGCTCAAAGGGGTTGATGAGCCCAACCCAGCAGCTGTGGATCCCGCGCTCGGCGGCGGCCAGGCTCATGTGGTCGCCCACGATCGTGGTGTCGATCACGCCGCAGTCGAAGACGTCGGGGTTGCGCGCCTCGGCGCCCATGTCGTAGGCCAGCACCAAAACCACCGGAGCGCCAAAACGGCAGCGGCTGCAAAGATCGACGCGGGCCAGGTCGTCGGCATCGCGCAGCACCAAGATGCGCTGTGGTTGCTTGTTTTCTGCAGTGGGGGCCAAGCGACCGGCTTCCAAAATCGCAGTCAAATCCTCATCTTTAACAGGGGTATCCGAGAAGTGCCTCTCGCTGTAGCGCTCCTGCATAACATCAATAATTGACATAGTCGCTCCAATCGTCAGCTAGGGCAAACCAAAGCATGTTTCCCCGATTTTATCCATCGCATGTCGGCAAATGGTAGAAACCCGCCGCCAACTGGTCAAAATCTTTGTTTCCAGCATGTTATATATCGACAGATATGGACTAGGTGTGAACGCAACGGGTCCACTATGTCAGGCGTCCACAGGAGGCGCCTAGGCGCCACAAGAAAAAGGATCGCACAAGAAAATGTTCTTCGCAGCACTATCCATTATCGCCATTGCAATTTAGCGCGGGTTGGTTAGACGCCAGCCCGAAAGATAATGGGCGGCTGTCGAATGCGAAGGTGTAAAGGCCGCTTGGGTTTCCAGGCGGCCTTTTTTGTGTGTTCCAGAAGGAAGGTTTGCACGTAAATGAACGGAATCGTACTGATGCTCGTCGCGGCCGTGGTCCTGGCCGCAGCCTACCTGCTCTACGGCAGGTGGCTGGCCAAGTCCTGGGGAGTCGATAAGGACGCCCTCACCCCGGCTCGCCGCATGGAGAACGAGAAGGACTTCTCGCCCGTCTCCTCTTTCATGGCTTTCTCTCACCAGTTCAGCTCCATCTGCGGCGCCGGACCTGTCACGGGCACCATCGTGGCCATGGCCTTTGGCTGGGTTCCCGTCGTGCTTTGGGTCCTGGTCGGCGGCGTGTTCTTTGGCGCCGTGCACGACTTCGGCGCCCTGTACGCCTCGATGAAGAACAACGGCAAGTCCATCGCCCAGCTGGTCGAGAAGTACATCGGCAAGACCGGCCGTCGCCTGTTCCTGCTGTTCCAGTGGCTCTTCTGCATCATCGTCATCGCGGCCTTCACCTCGATGGTCTGCGGCACCTTTAAGTACACCGCGGCTGCCGAGGGCGGCATCGACTTCACCAAGTCCTACGCCGCTGGCTGCGCCGGCACCATCTCGATCCTCTTCACCTTTGTGGCCATGGCTTTTGGCTGGGCCTACAACAAGTTCAACCTCTCGGGCGCCGCTAAGTTCGCCGCCGCCGTGGTTGCCATCGTCGTGATGTTTGCCGTGGGCATGCAGTTCCCGCTGTACCTCGACCTCAACCAGTGGATTGCCGTCGTCATGGTTTACCTGGTCTTCGCCTGCGCCATGCCGCTCAACGTCCTCAAGACCCCGCGCGATTACCTGACCACTATCATGATGGTCGTCATGATCGCCTGCGCCGTCGTGGGCATCGTCGTCCTGGGCGTCCAGGGCAAGGCCACCATCACCGCCCCGGCCTTCGTGGGCTTCACCACTGCCTCGGGCATGATGTTCCCCGTCCTGTTTGTCTCCGTCGCCTGCGGCGCCCTTTCGGGCTTCCACAGCCTGGTGTCCTCCAACACCTCCTCTAAGCAGGTCTCCAACGAGACCGACGCCGTCAAGGTTGGCTACGGCGCCATGGTCCTCGAGTCCTTCGTGGGCGTCCTGGCCATCATCGTCGCCGGCATCATGTTTGCCGATATGAACACCGCCGGCACCGGCGCCCTTAACAACGGCGTGGCCTCG
>CAVDXJ010000036.1:0-8866 GCA_963612765.1 Oscillospiraceae bacterium | reverse complement strand
CCCCCTCCCCGGAGGCGCCGCCTGAGCAGGACGGCGCTACCCAAGCGGCAACCGCCGAGCCACCCGCGCCGGCAAACAAGCCGCAGGTAGACGGCCACTCCGCGTCATCCCAGGAAGAACACCGCCGTAACCCCCGCCGCGTGGCGGACTGATCAGCCGAAAACCGCGCCCGCGGGCGCAGCGAGAAAGGAAACGGACAATGAAGGAAATCACCAAGAGGGCCCAGGGCCTCATCGAGCGCGCCCGCGAGCGCGGATACGGACTCGCCGCCGCCGTCACCGTGGGCGTTTGCGGCACCATGCTGCCGACCGTCGCCCTGGCCGACAACCAGGCGCCTGCGATTCTCGAGAGCATCAAGGGGATGCTGTCGGGCGGCCTCGCCTTCGTCGGCGGCGCCATGGTCGTCTTCGGCGGCGTCACGATCGGCATCAACGTCCACGGCTCGGCGCAGGGCAATGGCGGCGCAATCGCCTCCGGCGTGGCCGTGCTCGTGGGCGGCGCCATCGTCGCCGCCGCCGCCACGTACTTCGGACAACTCTCCGTGTCCTGGGCAGGCTAAGGCATGGTCACCGTCCCTATCCACAAGGACATCCTGGCCTACGAGCCCAAGGTCGCCTTCATCCTGACGCAGAGGACGCTCACGTTCACGGTCGTGGCTGTGGGCGTGTCCCTCGCCTTGGGGTGGCTCCTCATGGAGGTCTGCGGCCTGTACGCCGATGTCGCCATCTACCCCATCATGGCCGCCACTCTCCCCATCTGGTTCTTGGGCTACTGCCGCCCGTGCAAGATGAGGCCCGAGGACCTGGCGCCCTACTGGCTGAGGAGCACGTTCCTCAGCCAGAAGCTCCCCTACGTCTCGACCGCGAACCTCGCGGCGCGCCTGCCCGAGGGGCAGGTCTGCGCGGCGGCGAGGAAAGAAAGGTACGGAAGTGCTGTTCCACAGACCCAGAAACACTACGCCAAGCTCCGCCGAAAGCGCGGCATCGAGGGATACGACCCCGGCGAGCTCTCCTGAGCAGGCCGGCTACGACTATGCCGCGGCGGTCGACGCCGCAGCGCGCGCGAAGGCCGAGGGCGGGAGGGTCTCCCCTCTGCCGGGAATAGACGGCCTCAGCCGCCGGCAGAAGAAGCAGGTCAAGCGCGAGCTCACGCGCGAGCTCAACCGCCAGTCCAAGGACGCGGGTCGCCGCGCGAAGGAGGCCCGCGCCGAGGCCAAGGCCCTCGACAAGCAGCAGCGCCGCCGCGCCTCCGACATCATGAAGGAGCGCAAGCAGCGCGCCAAGGAGCTCAAGCGCGCCGGAGAGGCCGCCCGGGACCGCCGCGAGGCCGCCGACAACGTCGTTGAGGCCATCGGCTACGAGCTGATGTACAAAAACGGCGTGTGCGAGGTCGAGCCCGGCGTCTTCTCCGAGACCATCGCCTTCGACGACATCAGCTACCAGAACAGCCGCGACGACGACCAGATCGGCGTCCTCAAGGTGATCTCTGACATGCTCAACTACTTCGGGCAGTCCGTCCGCGTTCAGTTCTCGGTCGTGAACACGCCGCTTCGCGCCGACGAGGTCGGCAACCGCAGGTTCTACGACCCCGAGGCCCAGGCCAACGAGGCGGGCGCGGCCGACGCGCGCGAGATGAACCGCATCCTCAACGCCAAGCTCAAGGAGGGCGTCTCCAACATCCGCCGCCAGAGGCTCCTCACCGTGGCCGTGGAGGCGGTGGACGCAGACGACGCCACCCGCCGGCTCGCCCGAGTGAACACCGACCTGTCCGGCTACTTCGAGCAGCTCCGATGCGGCTGGAGGGTGCTCTGCGGCCATGAGCGCCTCGAGCTGCTGAACGACATGCTGCGCCCCGACACCAAGCTGGAGTTCGACTACGACCGCGACCTGTCGCTTGCCATGCCCTACTCGACCAAGGACTTCATCGCGCCTGCCGGCATGGACTTCCGCCCGGACGGCGAGGAGATGCTCTACACCTCCGGCGACAAGTGGTGCCAGGTGCTCGTCATGCGCTCGTACAACTCGCCGCTCTCGGACCGCGTCGTGTCCTCCCTCGTCGACCTCGCGCTGCCCGTCAACGTCTCGTGGTACGTGACGCCCATCGACAAGGCGAAGGCCGTCACCGACATCAAGGTGCGCGCCGCCCTCATCGACAAGGAGGTCATCGACGACCAGAAGCAGGCCGTGAAGCAGGGCTACGACTACTCCATCCTGCCCTCCGAGGTCCAGGCGGCCAAGGACGAGACGGACGACCTGTTGGCGCGCCTGTCCGGCCAGTCGCAGAACCTCTTCTACTTCTCGGGCCTCGTCTGGACGTGGGCGCGCACGGTGGAGCAGCTGACCGAGCAGGTCGGCCAGATCATCGACACCGCCCGCGCGAACGGCATCGAGGTGGACACCCTGCCCTTCCGCCAGCGCGAGGCCATGAACTCCGTCATGCCCTTGGGCGTCAACCGAGTCGAGGTCACGCGCTACTTCACCACCGACGAGTGCTGCATCTTCGTGCCCTTCGCCAACAACGAGCTCGAGGACGAGGGCGGCAACTGGTACTACCAGAACCGCCTGTCGAACAACCTGGCGCTCGGCAACCGGGGCCGGCTCTCGTCGCCCGTCGGCTTCGTCTCCGGCAAGACCGGCTCGGGCAAGGGCTTCTTCGTCAAGAACGAGATCGAGGGCACGATCCTGTCGAAGCCCGGCGACCAGATCATCATCTTCGACCGCGCGGGCGAGTACGTCGATTTGGCCGAGCACCACGGCTGCCCCGCCGTCAGCTTCGGCCCCGACTCCGACGCGCACCTGAACCCCCTGGGCATGGTGGGCGTCGAGGACAGGAGCGAGGAGGCCCAGATCGCCTTCAAGTGCGACGCCATCCTCGCGCAGGCCGGCGCCGCCGCGGCCGAGGCCGGCAGGCCCCTCTCCGACGAGGACCGCTCCATCATCCAGCGCTGCGTCGAGGAGACCTACCGCGACGCCGAGCGGGACGGGCGCGTGCCTGTGCTGCAGGACCTCTACGAGAAGCTGCTGACGCAGCCCGAGCCGCAGGCCAAGGGCATCGCGCTTCGATACGAGCGCTACGTGTCTGGCTCGATGGACTTCTTCAACCACGAGGACACCGTGGACTTCTCCGGGCGCATCATCGACCTCAACATCAAGGACATCCCCGGCTCCATGCTCGTGTTCGCGCTGGTGACCATGTGCGAGGCCGTGCGAAACCAGATGTACAAGAACCACGAGCGCGGCGTGCGCACGTGGCTCTACATCGAGGAGATGGAGTCGCTGTTCAAGTACCCGACGGTGCTCGAGTATTTCAGGCGCCTGGCCAACGAGTGCCGCAAGTACGGCATGTACCTCACCGGCATCACCCAGTCCACCGAGTCGATGATCGGCAACGAGGACGTGTCGGCCATCGTCAAGAACGCCGACTTCATCATGCTCCTCAAGCAGTCCGCGGAGGACAGGATGTACTGGACGCAGGCGCTCGGCCTGTCCGAGCGCGAGGCGGGCTGCGTCGACGAGTCCACGCCGCGCGGCTACGGCCTGCTCATCTTCGGCGCCAACCGCATCCCCATCAAGGGCGACTTCCCCAAGGACAGCCCGCTCTACGAGCTGTTCTCGACCGACCCCAACGAGGCCGAGGCCAAGCGCCGCCGAGAGGAGCGCGAGCGCAGGCGGGCCGCAGGCGAGGGCAAGGAGAGCTAAGGCTTGGCCAAGAGGAGCGACATAGGCGCCACCCGGCTCACCGGGGGCGGGCAGAGGCGGGAGGCCGCGGCCGAGAGGCTGGCCGACGACTCCGCGCGCCGCGCCCGGCTGGCGGGCGACGTCGCCACGTCGTCCACGAGGACGATCGGGCAGGCGGCCGCGCACTCGTGCGGCGCGGCGCGCGTGCCCCAGAGCCACGTGCAGGGGCACGTGGCGGCGCCCAAGCCCCGCTCGGTCGCCAACCCCGCGGCCACGGCCGCCGGGGCGAAGGGGCGGCCGACGCAACCGCCGGCCCTGGGCAGGTCAGCCGCGGCGACGCCGGCCCCCGCGCGGGCAGAGGCGGCCCCGCCGCGCTACGCGCCCGCGATGCGGCAGCCGTTGCCGGGGAAAAGCACGCCAACGAAGACAGGCCCCGTCGCGGTGCCCGTGTCGGGCGGGCCGAGGCCCGCCGCGCCCGAGGGCTCAACGCTGGCGACCTCGTCGGCGCGGGCCGCGGAGGCGGGCTCCAGGATGTCGACCTCGGCCGACCGGCGCGCCGCGCTGGCCGCGAGGTCGTCCACCTGGTCGTCCCGCAGGATCGGCGAGGCGGAGGCCCGCTCCTTCTCCGTCGGCGGGCAGACCCCGTGGGTGGGGCCGACCGGCAAAGGGAGGAAGGGGCCTAGGGCCGTAGGCGGCCTCGCCGCCCGCGCCGCCGCCGAGGTGAAATCGAGCACGACCGGCGACAAGCAGGCCGGCGGCGTCGCGATTCTCGCGGCCGCGGCCGAGAACAAGCTCCTCCACCGGGGCGGCTATCGCGCCGCGCTCTCGGTCGCTGCCGCCGCCGGCGGCAAGGACTCCGCGGCAGGGCAGGCCGAGCACGCCTGGCAGACCGCCTCGTCGGCCAAGAGGAAGGTCAAGCGCGCCGTCAAGACCGGCAAGTCGGTCGCGCACGGCACCCGCTTCGTCGCCACGCACGCCGTCAAGGGCGACCTCGTCTCCGCGACCAAGAAGGCCGCCGCGGGCGGGATCCAGAAGCGATACCAGAAGCTGCGCTACGCTTTCTCGCTCTCGCGCAGGATAAACAAGCTCAAGGCCACCGCGCAGGTGATCCGAGGACACGGCCTCGGCACCTGGGCCAAGTCGGTCGCCTCCGCGTTCGCCAAGCAGACGCTCGGGAAGATCAAGGTCGCCATCGTCAAGCTGGCGGTGCCTCTCCTTATCGGCATCCTCGTCGTCATCGGCGGCGGCGCGATCGCCGGTGTCATGTTGCCCTTTGCCGCCGGCACGCAAACCGTCGAGGGACTCACCGACAACGAGCAGGCCGTCTACAGCTTCTTCTCCGAGAAGGGCCTCAGCAACAACCAGATCGCGGGCATCCTCGCGAACATGTGGGGCGAGAGCAGGGTCGACCCCACGGCGGTCGAGGTCTACAAAGGTGAGGCGGCGCGAGACTGGACCGACGACGAGCTCTATATCCTCTCCCGGTACACAGCCCGAGGCGTAGGGCTGTGCCAATGGTCCTACGAGCGCCGCGTGAGCCTGCTGCGATGGGCGAAGTCGGAGGGCCGCGATTGGAAGGACGTGTCGACGCAGCTCGAGTTCTTCTGGGAGCACGACGAATGGGGCGGCGACTGGCACGGAGGCTCGGGCGACACCTACGGGTCCAAGGACGCGTTCTTGTCCGCCGACTCCCCGGAAGAGGCCTGCAGGCAGTTCTACTTCGGCTTCGAGCGCGGCTCGAGCAGCGCCATATCCGACCGCGAGGAAAAGGCGCGCGAGTACTACACGCTGTTCACCTCCTCCGGCGGGAAGGGCCATGAATATCAACTGGCCACCGAGCAGCAGAAGGCCATCGTGGACGCTTGCTACGCCGAGCCCACCGCCGGCGCAGGCTGGTGCGCCTCTTGGGTGACGTACGCCCTTGCCCGTTCCGGCGTCGCTTCCGCGCATGGGGACGCAGACGACATGTACGACAACTACACCTGGTCGACCAACAGGGACGACCTCAAGCCTGGCATGATCGTCGCCGTGAAGCCGACGGTGACCGACGCTTGCGGCCACGTCGGGATCTACGTCGGCGACGGCCTCGTCGCGCACTGCTCGGGCTCGGCCCCCTCCGGCAGCACCGAGATCTCGTACCAGGTCTGGTTGAGCGACATCGACGCCTGGAACAGCTATTACAACAAAGGGATTTACCCGATGCGCTGGGGATTCCCGGCCGGGCTCTAACCGGCGCAAGAGAGAAGGACGGAGCATATGAAAGCAATCGGCAGGGCGATCAGGACCCTCAAGGAGGTCCTGGCAAAGAACAAGACCCTTCGCCTCGGCCTGGCTTACGGCCTGATTGGCATAGCCGCCATGGTGGCCCTGACGGTTGGGATGAGGGGCCTCGCGGCCTCACGTCAGGCCTCCTCCCAGGGAAACGCGTCTGCTGTGCAGGAGCCTACCGGAACAGACGGAACAAGCAACCAAACGGAACAGGAGCAGACCCCCGCGCAAAGCTACTCA
Source organism: Oscillospiraceae bacterium (assembly GCA_963612765.1). GTDB lineage: Bacteria > Actinomycetota > Coriobacteriia > Coriobacteriales > Atopobiaceae > Paratractidigestivibacter. The sequence goes on along the minus strand of CAVDXJ010000036.1, from coordinate 2,681 downwards.
GGCGTCGACGCCGATGTGGTCGCGGCCCTCATGTCGTACTCGTGGACGGACGGGGGCACCGTCGTCACCTTCGGCCCGTCCGAGGCCACCGTCACCAAGAACGGGGGGCAGGAGACCTCGTCCGACTACGCCGTTTCCCAGACCCATGACGGCGGGTCGCAAACCGAGGCGTCCACAACCATGGCGGACTCCACGCTCACCGTCAGGACCTACACCTTCATCCTTGAATACGGCGACACGGCCTACCCTGCGACCCTGAAATCGTCACAGAAGGACGGTTCCTCCCAGGCGATGACGCTGACATGCGACGCGCTGTCCTCAAAGAGCCTCAACTCCACATCCGCGTCGAACGAGCTGCAGGTAAAGGACGTGGGGCAGTTGCTCCAGTACGTCGGCGGCTCCGCGACGCCGCTCGAGGAGGCCCTGAGGTCGTGGGCGTCCAAGAACTCCCCCGCCGCCACCGAGGCGAAGTGGGACGGTATCGTCACGATCGACACCTCGAGCAACACCGCGACGTTCTCGATGACGCTGTCCGCGGCCACGCAGTCGAAGGTGTCGGTGACCTACAAGGCGACCGACGGCACCTTCAAGGTCTCGTACTCGAAGTAAGGAAAGGCCTATGAACATGGAAGAAAATCAAGAGCTCTCGTACACGGTCAACGGCGCACAAGTGGTCATCGATACCCGGCGCGGCCTTCGGCCGCCGCGCTGGCTCGCACCCGTGGTCGCCGTCGCCCTGGCGGCCCTCGTTCTGACATTGCCATTTCCGGCCTTTGGATTTTTTGAAGACGAGATAAACAGCTGGGCAAACAGTACCCTCGAAGGAATCGCCGGCGCCGTCAACAGCACAGCGGACAAAGGTTGGTTCACGGCCGACTTCACCACCCTCATCCCAGGCAGCTCGGATACCGCGCTCTACAATATGGCGGAGACGGTCGCGAAGGGCACCATCTACCCGACCGCCGCCTGCATGCTTTCCCTCGCGTTCCTGCTGCAGCTGCTCAAGATCGCCCAGCGCATCGACGGCAACTCGGCGGTGCCGGCCATTAAGGAGATCTTCATCCTGTACGTTGTGCTGGCCCTGTGCGCTTACGCCGTCGGCCACTCGTTCGGCCTCGCGAGGGATTTCTTCGACGTCGTTAACAGTTGGAACTCAGGCCTCAAGGCCAACTCAATAAACACTCTGGAGCTCACCGCCGACCTCAAGGGCGACGTCGGCGCGGCCATCTACCTTGCTCTGCTAGGTTGCGGAGTCAATTTCATCCTTCTGCTGGCAAACATATTGATAAAGGTCATGGTAATCGCCCGTGCCGTCCAGATCTACCTCTACTCCATGTTCTCCCCTCTCATGCTCTCGATGCTCGGTCTCGACGAGATGAGGCACTGGGCGATGGGCTACATCAAGGGGTTCCTCGCCTGCTGCCTGTCCGGCTTCGTCATGTACTTCGCCCTGTGCGCGTACCCGGTGGCCATGGCCGGAATCCTGGGGCAGGCGGCGACCGTCTCCGGCAACGTCTACGCTCTCAGCGTCACACCGTCGACGGTATCCCAGAGCTTCACGTCGATCTGCTGCCTCACGTTGGCCATGGCGCTGCTGTGCATCAACAGCGGCACCTACGCCCGCGACATCCTGGGCGGGTGATGAGCGGGGCCGAGGCCGAAATATTCGCTTGAGAGAACGAGCGACACCCCCTCCCCGGTTCATGTCGGGGAGAGGGTGTTGTCGGTCACTCATCGTCGTCATCCCAGTCCGCAGGCAGCACGGCGGCCCCGTTGGAGTCGATGGGCGCTTTATAGGCGACAGCGGAGAGACGCTCGAAACTCGGGCCCTCGGAGCGTATCTCGAACGGAAGCCCCACGGCCTCCACCGACTTGATCGCAACGCCCTTCCTGGGATGCCCAAGAAAATCCCCAAAACTCGCAGCATCATCGTTTTGGGGAATGGCCCCGCTCAACCAATCTGCTCCATCGACAGTCACCTTTCGTCTCCCTCGCGCCCTCATGTCTCGTCTTGCCGTCGCCTTTCCCCAGCCACGAAGCGAAAGGAAACACTCCGGAGACTCCCTGCTGTTTTACAAGCCTACCGTGTTTTGTGGGACGCCACCGTTCTCGCGAAGCCGGCCCCATCCCCGCGCCATCCTTGTGGCGGAGAGCATCGCCGAGGGCGCGATCGATGAGGTCAGGTCGCAACGCCGCTGAACCGCAAGGGTTCGGCGATGCGACATCGTTATGTGACAGTAAGGTAAAACGATAAGGAGACGAGGATGCAAGGCGACGAGAACATCACCAAGGACAACTTCTTCAAGCTGACGAGGGGACGCTTCGAGCCGTGCCCCACGCCCCGCCGCGCCCCCGACCGCAAGACCAAGGACTCGTCCTACTGGTTCGACGATCAGGGCGTGACCAGGCGCAGCGACCACTGGGGCTGGGGAATCGCGACCTGCACCTGGACCTACGGCGACGAGGAGGCCTGCCACTGCGGCAAGACCAAGAAGCTCGGCGAGAGGACCGGGCGCATCTCCTGGTCCGAGCTCGAGACGCCGCGCGTGGAGATCCACCTCACGCACCAGTTCGGCGACCTCGACTACGACGCGATCGGGGCCGAGCCCGTGTCCCAAAACATCGACGAGTACGGCCCCTACGACGTGTTCGAGCTCACCCGAGACATGATCTCCGACAAA
>CAVDXJ010000035.1:0-8994 GCA_963612765.1 Oscillospiraceae bacterium | reverse complement strand
GACCTGGCTGCGGGGCAGGCCCATGTTGCGGTACAGGTACTCGGTAACCACGTCGCAGGGATTCGAGACGCTGATCAAGATGCCGTGGAAGCCGCTCTCGCGAAGCGGGGTCACGATGCCGTCCAGGATCTTCAAGGTGCCGTCGAGCATCTGCAGGCGCGTCTCGCCGGGGCGGCGAGAACGGCCGGCGGTGAGAATGGCGAAGTGGGCATCGGCGCAATCGGAGTAGTCGCCCACGCGAATAACGAAGTTGTCGCCCAGGCCAGAGGCCAAGTCCTCGAGGTCAAGTGCCTGCGCCGTGGCGGCCTCTTTGTTGACGTCGACAAAAACGATCTCGTTTACCAGATGCTGGAACATAAGGCAAAGCGCACTGTGCGAGCCCACACGGCCAGCACCGATGATGACCGCCTTACGGGTCCTAACCTTGTCGTGCATAAAAAACCTCCTATGACCACGCCATGCGTTTACGTGTGAGAAGCCCTCAAACAAACGCACATGGTAGCCATAGGAGGCGCGAGCGGGAGTAATTTTTCGCTAGTCGCGCGTCAGCTTTCGGTGAAGGCGGTGCGGCTTGGACGCCTCGGCCCCCAGACGGCGCTCGCGGTCGGCCTGATAGGACTCGAAGTTGCCCTCAAACCAGTGCCAGCGGCCGGGGTTCTCGTCGTCGCCCTCCCAGGCCAGGATGTGGGTGGCCACGCGGTCAAGGAACCAACGGTCGTGGCTGATGACCACCGAGCAACCGGGGAAGTTCTCCAGCGCCTCTTCCAGCGACTCCAAGGTCTCGACGTCCAGGTCGTTGGTAGGCTCGTCAAGAAGCAGCAGGTTGCCGCCCTGCTTGAGCGTCAAAGCCAGGTTAAGACGGTTCCTCTCGCCGCCAGAAAGCACGCCCGCGCGCTTTTGCTGGTCCTTGCCCTTGAAGCCGAAGGCGGCCACGTAGGCGCGAGACGGGATCTCCTGCTCGCCTACCTGGATGTAGTCGTTGCCGCCCGAGACGACCTCCCACAGGGTCTTATCGGGGTCGATGCCCTCGCGCATCTGGTCGACGTAGGAGAGCTTGACCGACTCGCCCACCTCAAGGGTGCCCGCCGTGGGCTGCTCGAGGCCCACGATGGTCTTGAACAGGGTCGACTTACCCACGCCGTTGGGGCCGATGATGCCCACGATGCCGTTGCGCGGCAGGTCAAACGAGAGGTTCTCGATTAAAACGCGATCGCCAAAGGACTTACACAGACCGTCTGCGACCAGGACTTTGTTGCCCAGACGCGGACCCACGGGAATCTGGATGTCGGTGAAGTCGACCTTCTTGGAGGCGCGGGCCTCGGCCTCCATCTGCTCGTAGCGGTCCAGACGCGCGCGGTTCTTGGCCTGACGGGCCTTGGGGCTCGAGCGCACCCACTCCAGCTCGGCCTTCATTTTCTTGGCACGGCGGGCGTCCTGCTGGTTTTGGGCCTCAAGACGGGCGGCCTTCTTCTCAAGGTAGGTAGAGTAGTTGCCCTCGTAGGGGTAGAGCTGCCCGCGGTCGACCTCGCAGATCCACTCGGCCACATCGTCCAGGAAGTAACGGTCGTGGGTGACGGCCATGACGGCCCCGGGGTAGCGGTGCAGGAACTGCTCGAGCCAAAGGACGCTCTCGGCATCCAGGTGGTTGGTGGGCTCGTCAAGGAGCAGCAGGTCGGGAGCCTCAAGCAGCAGGCGGCACAGGGCCACGCGGCGCCTCTCGCCGCCGGAGAGGTGGGTCACCGGCTCGTCGGGGTCGGGGCACTGCAGGGCATCCATCGCCTGAGAGAGCTGCGAGTCCAAGTCCCAGCCGTTAGCGGCGTCGATCTCGTCTTGCAGCTGGCCCATCTCGGCCATAAGCGCGTCGAAGTCGGCGTCGGGGTCGGCCATCTCTTCACCGATTCTATTGAAACGGTCAATCTTGGCGAGAAGGTCGCCAAAGGCCATCTGGATGTTCTCCTTGACGGTCTTGTCCTCGTCCAGCGGCGGCTCCTGCTGCAGGATGCCCACGGTGTAGCCGGGGGTGAGCTTGGCCTCGCCGTTAGAGACGTCCTCGAGGCCCGCCATGACCTTGAGCAGGGTCGACTTACCAGCACCGTTGGGGCCCACGACGCCGATCTTGGCGCCGGGGTAGACGCCCACGGTCACGTCGTCCAGGATCACCTTGTCGTGCACGGCCTTGCGGGCCTTATAGAAGTTGTATACGAACTCGGCCACGGGAAGCCCCTTTCTGGTCGTCTTGCTTCAGGTTCTCTTCATCGAGCATTCATGTTATCAGGCCGTGGCCCCCAAAACCTGCCCGTCCGTGGCACAATGCACCCTAGCCGCATAAACTCTCGATGTTTCGCAAGGAGAAACCATGCCCGAGGCAATCCGTAAGGTCAACGTCATCGGCCACCTCAACCCCGATACCGACAGCATCTGCTCGGCCATCGCCTATGCCTACCTTAAGAACAAGGTTGGCAACACCGACATCTACGAGGCCCGCCGCGCCGGTAGCGTCAACCGCGAGACCGCGTTTGCCTTGAAGCACTTTGGCTTCGACGAGCCCCAGCTCATCACCACCGTGACCCCGCAGATCAAGGACTGCGAGATCCAGCGCCAGGCCGGCATCGACGCCGACATGAGCCTGTTTGCCGCATGGTCGCTCATGCGCGAGACCAAGACCGACACCTTGTGCATCACCAACGAGAAGAACGACCTCAACGGCCTCATCGCCGTCAAGGACATCGCCAACGCCAACCTCGACATCTTCGATACCGAGGTCATCGCCGAGGCCCACACCTCCTACGCCAACATCGTCTCGACCCTTAACGGCGAGATGCTTCTGGGCGACCCCGCCAGCACCGTCGATACCGGCAGCGTTCGCGTGGGCACCACCCCCGAGATGATGGAGGACACCATCAAGCCCGGCGACGTGGTTCTCGTCACCAACCGCTACGAGACCCAGCAGTTTGCCGTCGAGTGCGAGGCCGGCTGCATCGTGGTTTGCTGCGGTGCGAGCGTGTCTCCGCAGGTCATGGCCTCGGCCGAGCGCCACGGCTGCTCGATCATCACCACGCCTTACGACACCTACGCCGCTTCTCGCCTGATCTGCATGTCCATCCCGGTGTCTGCCAAGATGCACCCCGAGGGCATCGTGAAGTTTAGCGTCAACACCGCCGTCGACGACGCCAAGAAGATCATCGCCAGCTCTAAGCACCGCTTCTTCCCCGTCATCGACGAGTCCGGCGCCTACGTGGGCCTGGTCAACGCCATGAGCCTGCTTTCTGCCAAGAAGAAGCACGTCATCCTGGTTGACCACAACGAGAAGAGCCAGGCCGTCGAGGGTCTTGACCAGGCCGAGATCATGGAGATCGTGGACCACCACCGCATTGGCTCCATCGAGACCGCGGCGCCTGCGCTCTTCCGCAACCAGCCGGTGGGCTGCACCTCCACCATCCTGTGGCAGATGTACCACGAGCAGGACGTCGAGATCCCCAAGAACATCGCGGGCCTCATGCTGTCGGCCATCATGTCCGATACCCTGGCCTTCCGCTCCCCCACCTGCACCCCGCTTGACGTGAAGGCCGGCGAGGACCTGGCCGCCATCTGCGGCGAGGACATCCCCACCTACTCCGACGCCATGTTCGAGGCCGGCGCCGACCTCACCGGCCGCACCGCCGACGAGGTCTTCCACCAGGACTTCAAGGTCTTCTCGCGCGGCAACGCCAAGTTTGGTGTGGGCCAGGGCTCCTTCATGACCGAGAACAGCCGCAAGGCCGCCGAGAAGCTCGTCGGCCCCTACCTGGCCGAGGCCGCGGCCGACGAGGAGCTGCCGATGGTGTTCTACATGTTCACCGACGTCAAGAGCTCCACGACCGAGCTGCTGTACTTTGGCGAGGGTGCCGAGGACGTCATTCGCCAGACCTGGGGCGTCGACGTGGTGGACGGCATCGCGACGCTTGAGGGCGTGGTGTCGCGCAAGAAGCAGATCGTGCCGCCGCTCATGGCGACGTTCCAGAAGATCCAGGACGAGCAGGACTAGCGGGAGACGATAGACCTGCGAGGGCGGGGGTCCGGGTTTTAGTTCCATGCTCAAACAGTCCTGGCTCGCACGAAGGCCACATTAAGTGGCCTTCGGCTCGTGCGGAACTGCGCGTGGAACTAAAACCCGGACCCTCGCTTGTTGTGACTTTCGCCATGTGCGGCGAGCAAACAGTGGGGAGAAAAAAGAAGTGCACGGGATGCATGCCAGGTTGCCTAAGAATTTTGTGTTGGAGGAGAGGCTCGAGAGGTATGGGGCGGTTATTGAGGCCGATCCTTATGCTTGGCGAGGGCGGTGGGCTTCTGCGTGTGCGCCGGTTGACGGGGCGGCGTTTCGTGAGGTAAGGCTTGACCTGGGATGCGGCAAGGGGTCGTTTACTGTGGAGGCGGCCCGGCGCGAGCCCGACGTGTTGTTCATCGGAATGGACTCCGAGCCGGTTTGCATCGCCTACGCTGCGCAGCGCGGATGCGAAAGTGGGCTTTCCAACGTGGTCTTTGTTCCCGGCACCGGTATGCGCATCAAAGAGATGTTTGGCCCCGGTGAGCTGGGGCGCATTTACCTCAACTTCCCCACGCCCTTCCCGCGCAAGCGCGAAAGCCACCTGCGCCTGGTCAACATGGAGCGGCTGCTTGACTACCGCGACGTGCTAGCGCCCGACGCCGAGGTGTGCCTGCGTACCGACAGCCTGCCGCTTCGCGAGTTTGCCAAGACGCAGCTGCCGCTGGCCGGCTACGAGAAGACCTGGGAAAGCGACAACGCCCGTGGCGAGCACCCCGATGACCCCACCAGCGAGTACGAGGTTCGCCTAGGGGCGCAGGGCGCCAAGGTCTTCTCGCTGTATTCAAGGCCCGTGGGCGAGACGCCGCAAAATCCCGTGCAGACCGCCGAGATGAGCCTGGTCGCCTATATCCCGCAGGACCTCTCGGCCTTTGACGACTACGCTCCGCACGGGATGCAGGCCACCATGCAAAACCTGCGCAACCGCGCGGCCCGCTCAAGCGGCGACTGGAGTCACGGAATCACGCTGTAGACGGGCTTTCGAGCACCTTAATCCGCATCCGCCTGACTTATCCCATAGTAAAACTCGGTTTGCCGGGTAGACACAAGGACGCCGACGTCTGCCAACTGGGCAAACGTCGGCGTTATTTGCTTGGCTACTTCGACATATCGGTTTTACCCTGGGATAAGTCGGGCGGATTGCGATTGGACCCCCTAATAACGCAAAAGGCGCCGAGAAGCACTGGGCTTCTCGGCGCCTTTGCTGTGCGCAGAGCCGCGGGTCCAGCCGCTAGACGTTAGTCAACAGCAGCACGAGCGCGGATGTCGGCCAGGTGAGCGCGCTGGTCGGCGGTCAAGGGCAGGCCGTAGTCGTCGCCACCCACGGTGGGGTCGTCGGCGTTCTGCAGCTTGAAATCGCCGCCGCGGCCGTTCTTGAAGTTCTCCTTGGCCACAGAGATCATGAGCTTGATGCGGTTGAGCTGGTTGACCTCAGACGCACCCGGATCGTAGTCGACGGCCACGATGTTGGACTCGGGGTGCATCTGGCGCAAGCGCTTGATGACGGCCTTGCCCACCACGTGGTTGGGCAGGCACGCAAACGGCGAGCAGCACACGATGTTGGGCGTGCCCGTCTCGATAAGGTCGCACATCTCGGCCGTCAACAGCCAGCCCTCGCCCATCGTGTTGCACAGGGACAGGACCTGGCCGGCCTTCTCGGCAAGCTCGTAGACGCTGGGGTAGGGCTCGAAGCGCGAGGACTTCTCCAGCATCTTATTGATGGGCTCGCGGAAGCTCTCGACCAGCTTGATGCCGGCGCGGTGCGTGAAGCGGCTGGTGGCCTTGGTGCCCAGTTCGTCCTTCATGTTGATCGCGTTGGTCATGCCAAAGAGGAAGAAATCGACCAGGCCGGGGACGTTGGCCTCGCAGCCTTCCTGCTCGATAACGCGAACGACCTGGTTGTTGGCCGTGGGGTGGAACTTGACCAGGATCTCGCCCACGACGCCCACGCGCGGCTTGGAGCGGTCGTTGATCAGCGGCAGCGCCTCGAAGGCGTCAACGGTGCGCTGGCACAGGGCATAGAAGCTCGAGCGCGAGGCGGTGAGCAGGGTGCCCTTGGCGTCGGCCATCATGCGGTCGTAGAGCTCGTCGGCAGAGCCGGCCTTCTCCTCGTAGGGGCGCACGCGGTAGAGCAGCTGCATGACCAGGTCGCCAAAGAGCAGGGCATACACGGCCTTGACGAGAAGGGCCGGCTTAAAGACGTTGAAGCCGGGGTTGTCCTCGTCCAGCCCAGACGCGGCGGTAAGGGAGATGACGGGCACCTCGGGGTGGCCGGAGTCCTTCAAGGCCTTGCGGATAAGGGCGATGTAGTTGGTGGCTCGGCAGCCGCCGCCGGTCTGGCTGATCAAGACGGCGGTGCGGTTAAGGTCGTACTTGCCCGAGAGGACGGCCTCCATGATCTGGCCGGTGACCAGGATGGACGGGTAGCAGATGTCGTTGTTGACGTACTTCAAGCCCATGTCCACGGCGCCCTGGTCGACAGACGGCATAAGCACGCAGTTGTAGCCCTCGTTCTTAAGCAGCTCCTCGATCAGCTCGAAGTGGATCGGGCTCATCTGCGGGGCCAGGATGGTGTAGCCGGCGTCCTGCATCTCCTTGGTGTAGCGCACCTTCTTGAAGGCGGCGCTTTGGGACTCGCGGTAGACGGGCACGCGGGCGGGGTCGTCGTGGTGGCGGGTGCGCTCGGGGGTGCCGTCGGCGAGACGGACGCCTGTGGGCTCGACCTCTGCCACCTCGCCGGCAAGGGCGCGGCGCTCAAGCTCGGCGTGCTGCTCCTTGAGGGCAGCCATGAGCGAGCGCACGCGAATACGGGCGGCGCCCAGGTTGCTCACCTGGTCGACCTTGAGCATGGTGTAGATCTTGCCCGAGGCCTCCAGGATCTCCTGCACCTCGTCGGTGGTCAGGGCGTCAAGGCCGCAACCAAACGAGAAGAGCTGAATGAGGTCCAGGTCGTTGCGAGAGGCCACAAAGCGCGCGGCGCGGTACAGGCGGCTGTGGAACATCCACTGGTCGACAACGCGAATGGGGCGCTCGGGATCCATCTTGTGGGCAATGGAATCCTCGGTCAGCACGGCAAAGCCGAAGGAGTGAACCAGCTCGGGGATGGCGTGGTTGATCTCGGGGTCGTTGTGGTAGGGGCGACCGGCGAGCACGATGCCGTGGCCGTCGTGTGCCTCGATCCAACGAAGGGCCTCGTCGCCCTTGCGGTGCATGGCGTTGTGGAAGTCGATGTCGGCCTGCCACGCCACATTGACGGCCTCGTCCACCTCGGCGCGGGTGATGTGGCTGCCGCGCACGCGACCGCGACCCTCGGCGGCGTCCTTCTCGCGCTGCTCGCTCACCAACTCATACAGGCGGCGCTTGAGCTCGCTCTTCTTGTCATAGGGAATGAAGGGGTCCATGAACTCGACCTTGGTGCCCTCGCCCAGCTCGTCGATGTTGAGCTTTAAGGCCTGCGGGTAGCTCATGACGATGGGGCAGTTGTAGTGGTTGGTGGCCGAGCTGTCCTCCTGGCGCTCCCAGCGAATGCAGGGCATCCAGATGAAGTCGGGGTCCTTCTCGATGAGGTTCATGATGTGGCCGTGAGAAAGCTTGGCCGGGTAGCACACCGACTCGGACGGCATGGACTCGATGCCCGCCTCGTAGGTCTTGCCAGTGGTCTGGTCAGAGAGCACGATCGAGAAGCCCAGCTTGGTGAAGAACGCGTGCCAGAAGGGGTAGTTCTCGTACATGTTGAGGGCGCGCGGGATGCCCACGGTACCGCGAGGGGCCTCGTCGGCGTCAAGCACGGGACGGTCGAACAGCAGCTTGTTCTTGTACTCAAAGAGGTTGGGGGCGTCGTTCTTGGCGCGCTTCGAGCCGCCCGCGCCCTTCTCGCAACGGTTGCCCGTGATAAAGCGACGGCCGCCGCCAAAGTCGTTGATGGTGAGCAGACAGTTGTTGGAGCAACGGCCACAGTGGACGTTGGTGTGCTTGACCTGCAGGTTGTCGATATCCTCGCGAGAAAGGATGGTCGAGACGCTGTGTGCACCCGCACGGTCGCGGGCGAGAAGGGCCGCACCGTAGGCGCCCATGCAGCCCGCAACGTCGGGACGGATCACGTCGCGGCCGGTGAGAAGCTCGAAGGCGCGCAGGGTGGCGTCGGACATGAAGGTGCCGCCCTGGACCACGCAGTACTTGCCGATCTCCTCGAAGTCGCGCAGCTTGATGACCTTGAACAGGGCGTTCTTGATAACGGAGTAGGAAAGGCCGGCCGCCACGTCGCCGATGGTGGCGCCTTCTTTCTGGGCCTGCTTGACGCGGGAGTTCATGAAGACGGTGCAGCGGCTGCCCAGGTCGACGGGGGCGGCGGCGCGCACCGCGGCCTCGGCGAACTCCTGGACGGACATGTTCATAGAGACGGCAAAGGACTCGATGAAGGAGCCGCAGCCCGAGGAGCAGGCCTCGTTGAGCATGATGTGCTCGATGACGCCGTCCTTGACCTGCAGGCACTTCATGTCCTGGCCGCCGATGTCCAGAATGAACTCGACGTCGGGAATAAAGGCCTTGGCACCGCGCAGGTGGGCGACGGTCTCGATCTCGCCGGAGTCGGCGCGCAGGGCCTCGATCAAGATCTGCTCGCCGTAGCCGGTGGTGGTCACGTGGCCAATGGTGCAGTCGGAGGGCATCTTGTCGTAGATGTCGTCGCAGATCTTGCGGGCGGTGCCCAGGATGTCGCCGTTGTTGTTGCCGTACCAGGTGTAGAGAAGCTCGCCGCCCTCGCCGACGACGGCCGCCTTCATGGTGGTGGAGCCGGCGTCGATGCCGATGAACACGCGGCCGTGGTAGCTCGCGAGGTCGCCCTTGGGAACGACCTGCTTGTCGTGGCGCTCCTTGAACTCCTGGTAGTCGGCCTCGTCGGCAAAGAGCGGCTC
>CAVDXJ010000034.1:0-9195 GCA_963612765.1 Oscillospiraceae bacterium | reverse complement strand
GGTTGGTCTTGGAGCTGCGGTCGGGCTGATCGAACGGGGCGACCTTGCCCTTGGCACCGCGCAGGTGCAGCGCGTAGTCGCGAAGGCTCTGGACCGAGACGCTCTGCTTGCGCAAGTTGTAGTTGATCCACCAGTAATCGGCGTTGAGCTCGGAGAAGTACGTCTGGGCCGAGTCGTAGATCGTGGACTGCACCTGAGTAGCGCCCGAGGCCGTGGTCGAGGTCGTCGTGGTGGTGGTCACGCCGGTGGTCGCGGTGCCGGTGGCCGTCGTGGTCGCGGCCGCCGCAGCATCGGTCGCGACGGCCGCGTCGGCGCTGGTAGCCGAGGTGCCCGTCGTTGCCGCCGAGCCGTCGTCGGCCACGGCAGACGTCGACGTGACCAGGTTCTGGGTCTGCGCCGCCGCCTCGGCCGCGCGGGCCGTCAGCAGGTTGGGGTCGCCGGGGAAGGTGGGCTCGTCCACGCGCTGCGGCGTGTAGGTGTACGGGAAGGCCGTGTTCTGCACAAACCAGGTGGCCGCGTCGTCCAAGTTGGCGAGAAGCGCTGTAGCGTAGCTGCCCATCGTGTAGGCGCCGCCCTCGGTCTCGTCCAGGGTGAGCTGCTCGTCGTCGGCGTTGCGGAAGTCCATCTGGTTGATGTACTCGCCGTAGGCGGCAGCCAGGTCATCGGACAAAGCGCCGGTCCAGGTGCCGTCGGCGCGGGTATCCTCGCCTGCGTACTGGCCGCAGGACCACTCGTAGGCCGCGTTGGCCGTGTCGTAGGACGTGATCGGGCACCAAGACGCGCTGCCAGCTATGTTGTCAGAGATGGCGTTGCCCTTGGCGTCGTGGGTCACGGCACCGATGGAGGTGAGATAGGGCTCATACAGAGCCGCGCCGCCCGAGGAACCCAGGACAGCCGAGACGCCGCCTCCCGCCCCAAAGCCAAACACAAAGATGCGTGAGGTGTCGCAAGGAAGCGACTCGGCGTTGTAGCGCAGGTAGCGCACGGCGGCCTTGAGGTCCACCACGGGCCAAGGAGCGCCGCCGGGGAACAGCTCGTTCTTGCCGCTGGCGGTGTCGTAGCCCGCGCTGCGGCCGCGGAAGCCGGCATAGACGTAGATGCAGCCGGCTGAAAGATACGGAGCCAGACCCTCGTAGGAGTAGGCCGTGGGGCTCGTCTGCGCGGAGAGCGTGGCGGTGTTGATCGGCATCAGGACGGGTGCGGTTGCCGCGGTGAAGTTGCCCACGACGGCCTTCTCGTTAACGGTGCAGGTATACGAATTGCCGTTCTTCTCGCCGGTAAAGTACTTGCCGGGGACAAAGATGGCCAAGGACTCGTAGGTCGTCGTGGCCGGGTCTTTGCAGTAGGCAAGGCCCAGCTGGTAGTAAACGTCGTTGTCCTCGTCGTACTTCCAAGAACCCATGTTGATGGCCAGGTCCTTGAACTCCTCGAGGTTGACCTGCGGCTGGTTTGAGTCGCCGCCGTCGGTCGTGCCCTGGTTCTGGTTGCTCTGCGGCTTGGAGCAGCCGGCCACGGTCGAGGCCGCGCCCACCGAGGCCAAGGCAAGGAACTGTCTTCTGGTAAAGCCCATGATGTCTTCTTTCTACTTGGTCTCGCGGACGCCCTTGACCTTGGTGACCTGCTTGTCGTTGCGACGATCGGTGCCCCAGAAGCAGACCGACACCATGCCGGGGCCCACGTGCGCGCCGATGGTCGGGCCGATGGTGGGACGCAGGACCTCGAGGCTGTCGTCAAGGCGGCGCAGCTCGGCGGCAACGTTGAAGCCGTCATCTGCCACGTCGGCGTCGCCCACGGCGCAGGCGTTCTTCTGGCCATCCAAGACGTGGTTCTTGTCGTAGTAGTCAACCAGCTTGCGCAGGCCCTTCTTGCGGCCGCGCGCCACCGAGCGGATACCCAGCGTGCCGTCCAGGTTGAAGTGGAGAAGGGCCTTGACGTCCAGCGCGTCGCCTATCACGGCCACACCCTTGGGCAGGCGGCCGCCGCGGTGCAGGGCGTCCAGGTTATCGACCATGAAGAGGGTGTGCACGTGGTAGCGCGCCTCCTCGGCCCACATGACCAGCTGCTCGGCGTTAAGTCCGGCGTCGCGCTGGTTGCAGGCCTCATTAACCAGCAGGGTCAGCGCCGTCGAGGCGATCTTGGTGTCGACCACGTAGATGCGCACCTCCTCGTTGGGGTGCGCCTCCTTCAGGCGGTCGAGGCTCATGACGGCGCCGTTGTAGCCGCCCGAGATGCCGCTCGAGATGCAGAACATGACGGTGGGGACGCCGCTTTCGTAGGCCGCCTGGAAGGCCTCGTCGTACTCAAGCTGAGAAGGCTGCGAGGTCATGGGCGTGGCGCCGTGGCGAATGGCGTCATAAAACTCGTGAGCGGTCCTGGATTGGAAGAGGTCGTCGTCGCCCGCCAGGCCACCGTCGGGCTTCCCGGCCTCGATGTAGTGGAACGGCAAGATGGTGACGCCGCGGTCTTGCGCCTGCTGCGCAGTAAAATCGCAGGTAGAGTCACACATGATGTTGCATTTAACGGACATTGGGCTTCCAATCGATACCTTAGGCGACAATGCAAGCTATATTGTAAGCATCTGGCCGTGGGCTGTGCTCCGCGACCTCCCATGCCCACCATAATCGCGAAGGCCCAGGCAAAGGAGACCCCATGCTCTTTGGTTTTGGAAAGAAGGACAGCGAGAAGAACGCGCACGAGGCCGACGAAGCGACCGCCGCGCCCAAGGTCGATCCGGCCCTGCTCATCCGTCGCCGCTACCGCTATGTGGGCCAGGTCCAGGGCGTGGGCTTTCGTTGGAACGCCAAGCGCATCGCCGACGGCATGGGCATGACCGGCTGGGTGCGAAACGAGAGCGACGGCTCGGTGACCTGCGTTTTGCAGGGCACGCAGGACCAGCTGGCCACGTTTGCCACCCGCCTGCGCGAGTCGCTTTCAAACTGGGCGCGCTACACCATCGACGACATGGAAGACGAGCCCGTGCAGGCAGCCGAGAAGGACTTTAGGGTTAGGTACTAAAAAGCGATCTTCCCCCAACCGTGGCGCCGCTCGACGTTTGCCCAGGAAAGGGCTTCACAGGCTTACGGTTGGGGGAAGATTACTCTATCTCGGCCAAAAAGACGTTAAGGGTATCGACCTCCGGGCAGCAGAACTTGGCCGTGCCGGGCTCGTTGCCAGGGACGGTGCCGCCGTAGCGCAGGATGTCGATGTAGGGAAAGCCCACGTGGCAGGCCATGGGACACAGGCGCCCGCGGTCACGATCGAAGTCGAAGGTGTCGCCCGGCTTGTGGCCGTGATGGCACGCGCACTCCCCCAGCTGGTCCACGCAGGTAATCTTGATGCGCGGGCGCTTGCCGCGCGGGGCCCCGGCGCGCTTGGGGGCCGCGGCGCCGGCCGCCGCGTTCTTCTCGCCGTCTGCGCCCGTCGCTACGCTACTCACCGTCAATCACATCCAAGCATGCCTCGATGGGAAGGCCCGCGGCCTTGTCCACCTGGTCGGCGTTGCGGGCAATCAGCTCGCGCACCACGCGGGCCGAGTCGCGCACCGCGTCGGTCAAGGTCCAGCCGTCCATCACACGGCCCAAAAGCACGCTGCTAAACGTGTCGCCCGTGCCAGGGAAATAGCAGTCGATCATGTCGAAGCCAATGGTGAAGTACTCCCCCGCCACGTGGTCGTACCCCACGATGACGTCGGCCCCGTCGACCTTAGAGCTGGTGATTACCACCGACTTGGCCCCCAGCTCGCGCACGGCGTCGACCAGGCGGCGAGCCGCGGCCGCGTCCATCTCGCCTTCCATCGCGGTCCCGGTAAGCAGGCAGGCCTCGGTGTAGTTGGGCACCGTGTAATCAGCGCAGGCCACCAGGTTGCGCATAAGGCCAATCGTGGACTCGGGCACGCCCGCGTACAGCGACCCGTTGTCGCCCATGATGGGGTCGACAAACACGCGCACGCCCTTGGCCGCCTGGCGGTGGCAGAAGTCCGAGATGATGCGCGTCTCCTCCTCGGTCACGATGAAGCCGGTGGAGATGGCGTCGAACTCAAAGCCCAGCTCTTCCCAGATGGCCAGGCTCTGGCGCACGTACTCGGTGGTGTCGTGGATGTAGAACTTGGGGTAGTTGAGGGTATCCGAGACCAGCGCCGTGGGCAGGTTGTGGATGCGATATCCCATGTGCGACAGCACCGGCAGCATGGCCGAGAGAGCCACCTTGCCGTAGCCGCACATGTCGTTGATCAATAAAAGCTGGGTCTCTTTCATGCCCTCTTCTTCCTTGGATGCGAGAAGGGCGCGCCGCGCGGGTTGGCGGGCGCGCCCAGGTGATGCGTTGGTTGGGACAAGCAGGCGGGCTCCTCGCCTACTTCTCGCTTTCGGCCTCGTCATCGGCCGGCTTGGGCTCTGCGGCCTTGGGCACGCGGGCCTCGTACTCCTCGGGGGTCAAGACGTCCTCGATGCGCAGGTTGACACCGGCGACCTCAAGGCCGGTCATGCCGCTGACCTGCTTGACCACGGCCTTCTTGACATCCTCGAAGACCTGCGGGGCGTAGGCGCCGTACTCGATGAAGACCGAGATGTTGACGCGCACGGCAGACTCGGGCGTGACCTCGACGGTGACGCCCTTGGTGGTGTCAGAGGCGCCAAAGGCGTCCTGCACGCGGTTGAACCAGCTGCCCTTCATGCCCACGACGCCGGGGACCTCGCGCATGGCCAGCGCCACGATCTTCTCGATGACGCCGTTTGAGAAGGTGAGGGAATCCTCGGAGTCCTCGTCCTCATCGTCAACGGTGGAAACGTCGATGTCGGTGCCCGTCTCGGCCTCTGCCAGGGCGTCGTTTGCGGCGACGTCCTTCTCGGCCTCTTCGACGGCCTCGGCTGCGGGCTGGGCGGTCTTGCTCATTTCTTTCTCACTCATGTCAATCAACTCCCGAGAAGAACTTTCTTACCAGCTTGACGAGCTTGGGGTCGCCGTCCGCCATCTGGCCCAGGGCGACGCCCAGGCCCACAAGAACGACGACGATGATCGTGCGCAGAAGGCCGATCGCAAACAGGATGAGCGCGACGAGAAGACCGCACACGCCGCCCCAAAAGGCCTTCTCGTGGCCGGGGAAGGTGCGGCTCACCCACGACGAGACGCGACGGGTGTAGGCCGCGGCGTCGGCGGGGTCCTTCTGGGCACCGGCGGCGCCGTTAGCGGCCGCGCCGCCCTGTGGGCCCTGAGCCGGCTGCTTAGCCGCAGGCACCAGGGAGCCGCCCCCGAGCTCGACCTTTGCCTTTGGGGTCTTAGAGTCCTCTGACATGCCTTATGCCTCCTTACCGGCAGAAACGGTGCCGCCCATGGGCACGGTGATCTCGCTTGTGCTGTCGGGCGCGCCGATCGACACCTCGACCGCGACCGGGGCCTCGTCCGTCTCGGCGTCCTTGGCGGCATCGGCCGGGGCGGGCGCCGCGAAACGCACCGACTCGGGCGTCACGAACTCCAGGCTCACGTTCTCGACCTTGTCTCCGCAGACGGCGGCCAGGCCGGACACCAGCTCGGTGTGGAGCTCGGCGCCCTTCTCGACAACGTCCACGGCCTCGCGCGGGGTCACGCGAACGTGCACGCGCACGTGGCCGCGCGGCTTGGCAGAGACGCTCACCTTAGAGGCCACGCAGGTGCCGTCGGCCTCGACCACGTGGGCCGCCTGCGAGGCGATGGCCTCCTTGGCGACACTGATGACGCCGCCGTCCACCGTCACGACCTCGACGGTACGCACGCGACGAGAGAAGAGGGCCCGAAGCAGCGTGACGACCAGGCCCGCCATCGCCACCACGAAGCAGATCTCGACGGCGTAGAACCAGGCATCGACGCACATGAGGGAGCTCATCACGTCTCGCCAGGGGCCTACCCACGTGAGGCCCAGCGCAACCAGGACAAAGGCGCTGGCCAGAGACCACAGGGCCAGGCACAGCCTCTTGAAGCCACCCATGGAGACTTCCTCTCTTCTCGCTAAAGACAACTAGGCAAGAGTCTACCCCTCGCGCCCCTGTTTGCGCGTGGCGAGCTTCACAAACACGATGCCGAGAATGGCCGAGGTGAAAGAGCCCAGCAAAATCGCGCACTTTGCGGCCATGACCTCGGCCGCGGCGTCAAAGGCCAGCCCCGAGATAAGGATCGACATGGTGAAACCCAGGCCGCCCATGATGCCAACGGCCGCGACCTGCACCCAGTCCATGCCCTGGGGCAGCTTGCCAAAGCCAACCTTGACCAGGATAAACGTCACCAAGAAGATGCCCAGGGGCTTGCCCAGGACGGCGCCAAAGTAGACGCCCTGGGTCACCGGGTCGGCCAGGATGGCGCCGAAATCGGCCCCTACCAGGTGCACCTGCGCGTTGACGAAGGCAAAGATAGGCAGGATAAGGAAGTTCACCGGCACCGAGATGTAGTTCTCCATGCGCTCCAGGGGCGGGGTCACGTGGTGGATCACGCGCTCGACGCGCAGGGCCGTGTGGGTGAAGTCGTGCTGGCCCAAGACGTGGTGCCCGTCGTCGTAGGTATCGTCCAGGGCCTGGGCGCGCTGGCCCAGCCAAGTACCGAACTCGCTGAGGTTGACGTCGGACTTGGACGGCAGGGCAAAGGCCAAGATCACGCCCGCCAACGTGGCGTGGATACCCGAGTTGTACATGCAAAACCACAGGACAAGGCCCACGATCGCGTACGGGCACAGGCTGTAGACGCGGGCCCGGTTCAAGCCCCACAGGACAAGGATCACGATGCCCGCCGCCGCGCACCAGCCCACGCTGGGCGTCTGGCCGTAGCACAAGGCGATGACCACGATGGCCAAGATGTCGTCTGCGATGGCCAGGGTCTGGAAGAAGACCTTGGTCTCGGACGAGATCTTGTCGCCAAGAAGCGAGACGACGCCCAGGGCAAACGCGATGTCGGTGGCGATGGGGACCGCCCAGCCGTGCGCCAGGCCGCCCGCATTAAAGGCCAGGTAGATGAGGGCGGGGGCGCATACGCCGCCCACGGCCGCCAGCATGGGCAGGGCCGCCTGGCGAGGACGCCGCAGCTGGCCCACGGTCATCTCGTACTTAAGCTCGATGCCCACCAACAAGAAGAAGATGGCCATCAAGAAGTCGTTGACAAAGGCCTCGACGCTAATCGAGGCGGCAAAGCTGCCCAGCCCCAGGTGCAGCGGCTGGACGAGAAACTCCTCGACCACATCGTAGGCCGGACTGTTTGCCACGACCAGGGCGAGAAGGGCCGCCCCCACCATGACGGCGGCGGCAATGGTGCCGTTGGACGTGATTTTTTGCAGCGAGCTCTTAAGCTCTATGCGCTTGATGACCGCGGGTTCCTCGTAGATGTTGGTTGCCATCTCGCCCTTTCTTGCCAGGGCAAGGGCCCCGGCCTAGTTATGCTGGGCGCCGTGCGCGGCCAGCATCTTATCGACGTATATCTTTGCCGCAAGCGAGACCACCGCCGCCTCAAGAACGCGGGCCAGCTCAAAGACGCCCTGGGCGCCATCCGGAGCTTGAAGGGTGATTCTCGGCTCTACCGCGGGCGCCACGAAATCCGGGCCCACAGAGAACTGCTCTTGCAACGCGCACTCCAAGGCCGCCACGACCTCGTCATAGAGGACGGCGACGTCGGCTTGCGTGCTAGTTATCATACCCATGATTTGCTCGATCTGAGCAATTGAGTACACACGTTTTAGCGCGCTCACAAAGAGCAGCGAAGCCACCTGGCGGCGTGTGTAGCGCTTGCGCTGCGGCGCCGAGACGAGCTTGCGCTTGACGTAGTTGTTGACCATCGAGCCCGTTAGGATCTCCTCGCCGGGAAGGGCCATAAAGGAAAGTTCGTCGTCCACGATGCTTAGGACCTGGTCAAGGTACAGCTCGATGCGCGGCAGCTCGCCCACGCGCGAGATGTGGACGCGCGACATCTGCTCGGCCAGGTCTTTTGCGGTTGCTTGGGGCGCAGGCGCGCACTTCTCGTCTGTCATGCGGTATCCTCGGTCTTGTCAGTAGGAAATTCTTGTGGTTTAGTGCATCTAGTATTAGGAACTAGATTTAGTGGTTATAGTATCCCATCGAAAACGAGAATTTCTCTCAAGGCCATTCGCAACGGAGAAAAACATGAACGACCAGCGCATCGCAGTCATCACCGACACGGGCACCGACGTACCCGAGGACTTTGTCGCCAAGCACGACGTGCGCGTCGTTCCCCTGCGCATCAACTACTCGGACGGCACCGGCTACGAGTGCGGCGTCGACATCACGACCGACGAGGTGGTCGCCCGCTTTGAGCAGGAGATTCCCAAGACGTCGCTGCCCTCGCCCGAAAAGATCAGCGATGCCTTCGCCGCCGCCAAGCGCGACGGCTACACCTCGGCCGTCTTCGTGAGCATCTCTTCTGGCCTTTCCGCCACCTGCGACACGGTGCGCATGGTCGCCCGCGCGATGGAAGACTTCCCGGTACTAGTCATCGACACCTTAGGCATCGGCTTCTCCGCCGGCATGGTGGTCATGGAGGCTGTGCGCCAGATCGAGGCGGGCGTGTCATTCTCGTCTTTGGCCACGACGCTCGACATCGTGTCGCGCCAGACAAATGTCTTCTTCGCGGTGAGGGACCTCAAGTTCCTGCGCCTGGGCGGACGCATCTCCGAGGCCGTCTACCGCGTGGGGTCGGTCCTGAACATCAAGCCGGTGCTGACCTGCGACGCGGAGGGGCGCTACACGATCTCTAAAAAGGCGCGCGGCTGGCAACGTGCGCTGGACACCGAGGTCAAGCTCATCGAAGAGCTGGCGCGCAAGTATCCCAAGGTTCGCATCGGCCTGAGCTGCACCTCCGCCACGCGCGACGAGTACGCGCGCCTGGAAGAGGCGATTCGCCGCCAAGTGGTCAACGCCGTGGACATCGTGCGCAGCGACATCACGGCCGACCTGCTGGTTCACACCGGCCCCGAGCTCGTGGGCATCGCGATCCAGGGACTCTAGGGGGCGTTGGCGGGCCGTTTGTTTCACATTTGATAATTTCGCGCTAGTTTTGGAGGGCTTGTCAGTAGATTTTGCGGCCCGCTGCTCTGGCAGACGAAATTAACAAGCCGTCTACCTGTGGTTCTTTAGGTAGACGGCTATTTTTGGCGAGAAAATCCACTGACACAGGGGACTCTAGGGGGCGTTGGCGGGCCGTTTGTTTCACATTTGATAATTTCGCGCT
>CAVDXJ010000033.1:0-9207 GCA_963612765.1 Oscillospiraceae bacterium | reverse complement strand
CTTGCACACCGGTATTAATCATGAGGACCCACCGTTCTTGGTTGCATTACGCCGCGAGAAACTAGCGGCACTTTGCAATGATACCCACTAATCGACCAAAGTTGGATCAGGTATCGATTTGCGGCAGGCCGAAGCGCCGAGCGCGCAGAGCTTGTCGACAAAGCCCTCGTAGCCGCGGTCGATGTGGTGGATAGCGCTCACGGTGGTGGTGCCGTCGGCGACAAGGCCGGCCATGACAAGGGCCGCGCCGCCGCGCAGGTCGGGGGACTTGACCTGGGCACCCGAGAAACCCTTGACGCCGTGGACGATGGCGTGGTGGCCCTCGATCACGACCTCGGCGCCCATGCGCTGAAGCTCGCTGGCAAACATGAAGCGGTTCTCAAAGACGTTCTCGGTGATGACGCAGCTGCCGTTTGCCAAGGCGAGAAGGCACATGGTCTGCGCCTGCATGTCGGTGGGGAAACCGGGGAACGGCAAGGTCTGGATGTCGGTGGGGAGAAGAGGCCCTTCTCGCCAGCAGGTGCATTGGCGGTCCCCGCGCTCGACGCAGATGCCCATCTGCTCGTACTTTTTTAGAACGAGACCCAAGTGAAGGGGGTCGAAGCCCTTGACCGTCACGGGATCTTTGCACAGGCCGCCGATGGCCAGGAAGGTGCCCGCCTCGATGCGGTCGCCCACGACGGCGTGGGTCACGGGATGAAGCTCAGAGACGCCCTCGATCTCGATGACCGGGGAGCCGGCGCCCTTGATGTTGGCACCCATCTCGTTGAGGAGGTTGGCAAGATCGACGATCTCGGGCTCGCGGGCGGCGTTGTCGATGACGGTGGTGCCCTTGGCAAAGACCGAGGCCATCATGAGGTTCTCGGTGGCGCCAACACTGGCGAAGGCCAAGGTCACGGTCGCGCCGTGGATGCCGTTGGGGGCGCTGGCATTGATGTTGCCGTGATCGAACTTGAACTCGACGCCCAAGGCCTCAAGGCCCAGGATGTGCATGTCGATCTTGCGAGCGCCGATATTGCAGCCGCCGGGCATGGCGACGATGGCCTTGCCAAAGCGAGAAAGAAGAGGGCCCAGGACGGCCGTCGACGCGCGCATCTGCGCGACAAGGTCGTAGGGGGTCTCCCAAGAATCGATGTTGGTGGTATCGATGCGCAGCTCGTGCTTGTTGACGACCTCGATAGTGGCGCCCAGGTTCTTCAAAACCTTGCCCATGACGTGCACGTCTGCGATGTTGGGGACGTTGGTGAGGGTGGTCACCCCTTTGGCCATGATCGTAGCGGCCATCAACTTAAGAGCCGAGTTCTTGGCTCCCTCAACCGTAACCTCGCCGGTGATCTTGTGACCACCCTCAACCTGAATAACGTCCATGTAACCTCTTTTATAACCGGGCTAGGAATTAGCCTAGAGAACTTGCTTTAGCAAGAGGTTACACCAGTTGACCTTATTGTCCCAATACGCCCTTCGGTGGTCGCCCTCGGCGCACGCATCACGGGCGTCAATGGCTTCATCACGCGTTTTGCGCACAGTATCTGCATCGATGTCGTCGGTGCGGCGCGCGTGATCGGCCAAAATGATGACTTCGTCGTTTGCAATCTCTGCATAACCGCCAGAAACCACAACGTCGGTTTCCTCGACGCTGCCGTCTGCAGCCTTTTGCTTCATGCGCACGACGCCGTCGCCCAAGGCGACGATCTCGGGGGCGTGGCCCGGCCAAACGCCGAGCTCACCCGCATAAGTTACCAGCACCAGGCTGGAAACGGGGCCCTCGTAGAGGGCCCTGTCCGGCCTGACGAACTGAAGGTTCAGCTCTGCCATGGCAAGTCCTAGTTCTCGTTGGCCATAGCGGCAGCGCGGGCGCGAACGTCGTCGATGTCGCTGGCGTAGCGGAAGGCCTGCTCGGGCAGGTCGTCGCACTTGCCGTCGATGATCTCGCCGAAGGAACGCACGGTGTCCTGGACAGAGACGTAGGCGCCGGGGTTGCCCGTGAACTTCTCGGCAACGTGGAACGACTGCGAGAGGAACTGCTGGATCTTACGGGCGCGGGCGACGACGTTTTGCTGCTCCTCGGAGAGCTCGTCCATGCCGAGAATGGCGATGATGTCCTGGAGGTCGGAGTACTCCTGCAGGGTCTCCTGGACGGCCATGGCCACGCGGTAGTGCTCCTCGCCCACGATGGTGGGGTCAAGGGCCGAGCTGGAGGAAGCCAGCGGGTCGACAGCCGGGTAGATGCCCAGCTCGGTAATGGAGCGGGAAAGAACCGTGGTAGCGTCGAGGTGCGTGAACGTGGTGGCCGGGGCCGGGTCGGTAAGGTCGTCGGCGGGGACGTAGACGGCCTGGACCGAGGTGATAGAGCCCTCCTTGGTCGACGCGATGCGTTCCTGGAGCTCGCCCATCTCGGTAGCCAGGGTGGGCTGGTAACCAACGGCGGAAGGCATACGGCCGAGAAGTGCGGAGACCTCGGAGCCTGCCTGCGAGAAGCGGAAGATGTTGTCGATGAAGAGAAGGACGTCCTGGCCCTGGTCGCGGAAGTACTCTGCGGTGGTGAGGCCGGCCAGAGCGACGCGCATACGGGCTCCGGGCGGCTCGTTCATCTGACCGTAGACCAGGCAGGTCTTGTTGATGACGCCGGACTCGGTCATCTCGAGGTAGAGGTCGGTGCCCTCACGGGTACGCTCGCCAACACCGGTGAAGACGGAGGTGCCGCCGTGCTCCTGAGCCAGGTTGTTGATGAGCTCCTGGATCAGAACGGTCTTGCCGACGCCGGCGCCGCCAAACAGGCCGGTCTTGCCGCCGCGGACGTAAGGCTCGAGAAGGTCGATGGCCTTGATGCCGGTCTCGAAGATCTCGGTCTGGGTGGTGAGGTCCTCGAAAGCGGGGGCCGGGTGGTGGATCGGGTAGTACTGGACGTCGCCGGGGACCTCGCCGCCATCGACGGGCTCGCCCACGACGTTCCAAACGCGGCCCAGCGTAGAGGGGCCGACGGGCATCAGCATGGGGTGACCGGTATCCTTGACGCGAAGGCCGCGGGTGAGGCCGTCGGTCGAGGACATGGCGACGCAGCGAACGACGCCGCCCTCGAGCTGGGACTCGACCTCAAGGACGATGTTGACGTGACCCATGGGGGTGTCGCCGTCGACCACAAGGGCGGTATAGACGCCGGGGACCTGGTCGTCGAACTTGACGTCGACGACGGGGCCGACGACACGGACGATGGTGCCGGAGCCCACGCTGTGATTGAGCTTCTGGAGCGCAGCCTCTTCAAGGGCCGTAAGCTCCTGGGTGTTTTCTGCCATTAATTCTCCTCCAATGCGGACGCGCCGGCGATGATCTCGGTGAGCTCGGTGGTGATGGAACCCTGACGCGTACGGTTATACGTACGGCTGAGGTTGCCAAGGACCTCCTTGGCGTTATCTGTCGCGGACTGCATGGCGCGACGACGCGCACCGTGCTCCGCGGCCGCCGAGTCGAGCAGCGCGTGGAAGATTACCGTCCTGAAGTACGCCGGCAAGAGCTGTCCCAAAACTTCTTCCGCGGAGGGGTCGAAGGCGTAGTCCGTGTACTCGTGGGCGGGAATCTTAGAGAGCGCCTCTGCGGTACGGGGCTTGTTGGGCATCGTGAGCTGCTCCTTCGTGAGAGGAAGCAGCTGCTCGGTGACCTGGGTCTGATCGACGCGGTTCTTCGCGTGCCAGTAATAGAGAACGACACGGTCGAAATCGCCCTTCTCGTAGCCTTCCATGGCATAGGCCGCGATACGGTCGGCCTGGTCCATGTTGGGCTCGGAAGAAATACCGACGAAGGACATCGCCGGGGGGTTCTTGCGATAGGTGAAGTACTCCGTGGGCTTGCGGCCGCAGGTAATCACCTGGGATTTGATGCCTTGTGCGGCAAGCTTTTCCATCTCGTGCTCGACCGCGCGCTGGGGGGCGATGTTAAAACCGCCCGCCAGGCCGCGATCGGACGCGATGAGGATGAACAGGACGCCCTTCTCCTCCGGGTGCTTGGCCAAGAGGGGCTGCGATGCGTCGAAACCAGCGCTGGCAACGTTGGCGAGCATGCGCTTGACAGCGTCCTTGTAGGGCTCTGCTTGTTCGGCTCGCTCAAGGGCCTTGCGGATACGCGCGGTGGAGATCATCTCCATGGTGCGCGTGATCTGCATGGTGCTCTTGATGGAGCTCATGCGCCTGGATATCTCGCGAAGGTTAGCCATGTGACTTACTCCTGACCCTTCTCGTTGGAAGAGTCGGAAGCCACGACGGTCTTCTCGGCGTTGCCCTCAACGTCCTCTGCCTGCTTCTTGTTGGGGTGCTCCTTGAGGAACTCCTCCTTGAAGTGGGCGATGTGGCGCTTAAGGCGCTCCTGCTTGTCGTCGTCGAGCTTACCGTCGACCAGCGACTTGCGCAGGGCCGGGTGCTTGTCGGCCATGTACTTGGCCAGCTCATCGCGGAACAGGGCGACGTGATCGATATCGACATCGTCAAGGTAGTTCTCCTTGGCGGCAAAGATCGAGATGATCTGGTCGCGGACGTCGAGCGCCGAGTAACGGTGCTGCTTGAGCAGCTCCATCATGTGGGCACCGTGGTTGAGCTGGTACTGAGTGGTGGCGTCAAGGTCGGAGCCAAACTGGGAGAAGGCCTGCTTCTCGCGATAGGACGCAAGGTCCAGACGCAAGGTACCGGAGACCTGCTTCATGGCCTTGACCTGCGCGGCACCGCCAACGCGGGAAACCGAGATGCCCACGTCGATAGCCGGGCGCTGGCCCTGGAAGAAGAGGTTGGACTGCAGGTAGATCTGACCGTCGGTAATCGAGATGACGTTGGTGGGGATGTAGGCCGAGACGTCGCCTTCCTGGGTCTCGATGATCGGCAGGGCGGTAAGCGAGCCGCCGCCGTTGGCGTCGGAAAGCTTGCATGCGCGCTCGAGCAGACGAGAGTGCAGGTAGAAGATGTCGCCAGGGTAAGCCTCGCGTCCGGGCGGACGGTGCAGCGTAAGCGACATCTGACGGTAAGCGACAGCCTGCTTGGACAGGTCATCGTAGATGACCAGGGCGTGGCCGCCGGGGTGAGTCTCGTCGGCGGGGTTGCCGTACTCGTCGTTGTACATGAAGTACTCGCCGATAGCGGCACCGGCCATAGGGGCGATGTACTGCAGCGGCGCGGAGTCGGCGGCGGTAGCGGCGACGATGACGGTCTTGTCAAGGACGCCGTGCTGGGCCAGGGACTCGCGGATGGTCGCGACCGTAGAGGCCTTCTGGCCGATGGCCACGTAAATGCAGACCATGTCGGTCTTAGCCTGGTTGACGATGGCGTCGATCGCGATGGCGGTCTTACCGGTCTTACGGTCGCCGATGATGAGCTCACGCTGGCCGCGGCCGATGGGCACCATTGCGTCGATGGCGAGAAGACCGGTCTGAACGGGCTCGCAGACGGGCTGGCGCTCCATGATGCCGGGGGCCTTGAACTCGATGGGGCGACGGTGGGTGGTGACGATGGGGCCAAGGCCGTCAATGGGCTGGCCCAGCGGGTTCACGACGCGACCGAGCATGGCATGTCCCACAGGGATGTCCATAACGCGGCCGGTGGTGCGGCACTCGTCGCCTTCCTTAATGTCTTCAACGTCGCCGAAAAGAACGGCGCCGACTTCGTCACGGTCAAGGTTTTGGGCCAGGCCGTAGACGTCTAAGCCAGTCTTAGAGCTGGTGAACTTGAGGAGTTCGCCTGCCATAGCGGTTTTCAAGCCAGAGACGTGAGCGATACCGTCGCCGACCTCGGTGACCACAGAGGCCTCCTGGCGATCCACGGTAGCGTTGATTGCGTCAAGGTTCTGACGCAGGGTGTCCATGATCTTGCTGGAGCTAATAGCATCCGACATTATTCCTCACCTCCATTAAACGAAGAGGAGAGCGTCTTTCTGATGTTTGCGAGCTGAGCTCGCACCGAGGCGTCGTAACGCTGTCCACGAGCCTCGAGAATGATTCCACCAATAATGGAAGAGTCAACGCGCTCGACCAGATAGACCGGGGCGTTGAGGTAAGACGAAGCCTTGGCGCGCACCTGGTCGCGCAGGTTGTCATCCATGGGCACAGAGGTGGTGACCGTCACAGACACAGTGGTGTCCTCGGCGTCGAGGTACTCCTTGTACTGCTTGGCGACCTCTGCTACCAGGTCCAGGTCGTCCTCGCGCTGCATAGCGGCAAGGGTCTCCAAGACCTCGGGCGAGAACTTGCGGGCGTGCTGCCACTGCACCAGGTCGGCGTTGGCGCGGCCCTCGGAGCGAGCCGCCTCCATGAGCGCCCTGGTATAGGCCTCGACCTTATCGGCGTCAGAACGCTTAACGGTCATTAGTGGTGCCTACTTCCGCGAGGTACTTCTCGGCAAGTTTGCGCTGATCGGCCTCGGAAAGATCGTTACCGATGATCTTGGTCGCGATCTCAACGGACAAATCAACGACGGAGCTGGAAAGCTCGATCATGGCCTTGTGGCGCTCGGAGTCGACGGCGCCGTGAGACTTGGCGATGATATCGGCAGCCTCACGCTGGGCCTTCGCCAGAATCTGGGAGCGCTCCTCCTCGGCCTCTTTCTTAGCCTTGGCGATAATGGCCTCGGCCTCTTTGTGGGCCTCGAGGATCTTGCCCTCGTAGCCCTTTGCCTCCTCGGCGGCCTGAAGCTTGGACTTCTCGGCTGCGTCGAGGTCTTCCTGGATCTTCTGCTGACGCTTGTCCATCATCGACAGGACCTGCGGCCAAACGAGCTTGGCCAGGACAGCCCAGATGATGAGGAAGGCGATGAGGGCAGGGACAAACTCGGCCACCTTAGGGATCAAGATGTCGGCGCCCACCGCCTCGTCTGCAAAAGCGAAGGTCGGGCAAGCCAGGGTCACGACAGCTGCTGCCGTGCCTGCGCTGGCGAGAAGACCTTTCATCGGGGTTTTCATAGATGCCTCCTACGAGTTCGTGATCAGTCTTTACTTAACGATAAGGCTGACGACGAAGCCGATGAGTGCAAGTGCCTCTACGAATGCAGAGCCAAGGATGAAGACCGTAAACAGACGGCCCTGGACCTCAGGCTGGCGTGCCATGCCCTGCGCAACACCGCTGGCCGCAAGACCAATACCAATGCCAGCGCCGATAACGCCAAGACCGTAACCAACGACACCGAGAGCTCCCACAGTTCCTCCTTTGTCATTCGCCCCTTTAGTTCCTAGATTGACGGGACGATTTTTAACCAACTTACGTGCTTACTTGCTATAACCTGCGGCCGGGCAAGCGAGATGCCCGTATCCGCGAGTTGCTTTGTTACTCTTCGTCGGACTCTGCGATCTGGATGTAGACGGCAGAGAGAAGGGCGAAGACGTACGCCTGGATCGCGGCGACCATGATCTCTACCACGTAGATGACCAAGAGGATGGCGACCCACAGAACCGATGCGCCCGCCTGGGCCACGGCCATTGCCGAGAAGGCAGAGACCAGGGGCTCGAAGAACAGGGACGCGAGAATCGCGAAGGTGCCCATGACGACGTGGCCTGCAAAAAGGTTGCAGAACAGACGAACAGCCAGGGTGACCAGGCGAAGAATGGTGGACAAGACCTCGATGAGCCAGACCAGAGCGTTCAAGGGGAACGCGACGCCCGCGGGCGCCAGGCTCTTCACGTAGCCCAGGGCACCGTGCTTCTTGATGCCGCAGACGATGAAGTAGACAAACGAGACGATTGCCAAAGCTGCGGTGGTCGAGATGGTGCCGGTACCGGGCTTGCAGCCGGGGATGATGCCGACGATGTTGTTGGCCAAGATCACCAGGAAGAGCGACGCGATGAAGGGGAAGTGCTTGCGCCAGGTGTCGCCCAGCAGGCCCTTGCACATGTCATCGCGGATAAACTCGACCAGGTACTCCATGGCGTTGACAAAGCGGCCCTGGGGGACCAGGCTCTTGGACTGCTTGCCCTTGAAGACAAACAGCAGCACCAGCATGATGACAACTGCCACAGCAAACCAGAACGAATACTGCGTGAAGCCGACAGTATCCAGATTGCCTGCAATTGGGGTGGATTTGAAGCTCGAGACGAGCTCGTTAACCTCACCACTCAGGCTATCAAGTGGGTTCACTTACGCTTCCTTTCCTTCTTTAGCCCGTTGGGCGACCTGAGCCGCCTTCCAAGCCCTTACCGCTTCTACTGCCCAGAAGAGCAGAAAAGTCAAAACCATCGCGCACCCAAAGGCCAAGACCTCTGTGCTTGCAAGCACGTACACCGCAAGCAGCGCCAAGGACAAGAACACGAACGAGACCATGATGCTTGCGATGCCCGCGCTCATGCTCACCCTTGTACCCGATTTCAAGGCCTTCTCAAACAAAAAAGCTGGGGCAAATGAGCCCACAAGGCCGCAGAGAATACCGGCGAGAATTGCCGTCATAGAGTCCATGGCCCGCCTCCTTTTAAGAAGGTTTTAAAACCGTTGACGAACAATAATTGAACAATGTTCAAAAATCAACGACCGTTCACGGATTGCCGCCGATTCGTCACATTTCCGCTAGCTGTTGATTTGCAGGCAACCGGCCGTTAATTAGCGGGTGCCAAAGATGCGGTCGCCGGCGTCTCCCAGGCCCGGCAGGATATAGGCGTGCTCGTTGAGGCAACGGTCCACCGAGCAGGTATAGATGCGCACGTCAGGGTCGGCGTCGAGAACCGCGCGGACGCCCTCGGGGGCCGCCACCAGCACCAACACGCGGACGTCCTTGGCTCCGGCGTCGCGCAGGTACTTTATGGCCGCGATCAAAGAGCCGCCCGTGGCCAGCATGGGGTCGACCACCAGGCAGGTGCGCTCCTCGATGTCGGCCGGGAGCTTGCAGTAGTAGGGCTGCGGCTCGTGGGTCTGCGGATCGCGGAACATGCCGATGTGGCCCACTCGCGCCGACGGCACCAACTGCAACATGCCGTCGACCATGCCCAGGCCCGCGCGCAGGACGGGAACAACGGCGACCTTCTTGCCGGCCAGGCGCTTGCACGTGGCCGTCTCGAGCGGGGTGGTGACCTCGACGTCCTCTAGCGGGAAGTCGCGCATGGCCTCGTAACCCTCAAAGATGGCAAGCTCGCTCACCAGCTGGCGAAACTGACCCGTAGGGGTCTTCTCGTCACGCAAAATGTGCAGCTTGTGCTGAACCAGCGGGTGATCGACCACCACAAGGCGGTCGTTGGCGATGAGGTCGTTGTCCATAC
>CAVDXJ010000032.1:0-9581 GCA_963612765.1 Oscillospiraceae bacterium | reverse complement strand
TCCACGCGCAGTTCCGCATGAGCCGAACGTGACTTAATGTCACGTTCGTGCGAATAGGACTGTTTGAGCATGGAACTAAACCCCGCCCTCCCCGCCGAGACCATGACGGGATACGCCTACTCCGCCGGCGCGAACTGCGACTCGTATATGTCGCTGTAGATCCCGCCCTTTGCCAGCAGCTCGTCGTGCGTACCGGCCTCCGCAATGCGCCCCTGGTCAATGACGCAAATCGCGTCCGCGTCGCGCACTGTGGACAGGCGGTGGGCCACCACAAAGCTGGTGCGGCCCTCCATCAGGCGGTCGAAGGCGCGCTGGACCAGCAGCTCGGTACGGGTGTCGATGTTGCTCGTGGCCTCGTCCAGGATCAACATCTGCGGCTGCGCCACCATGACGCGTGCGATGCACAAAAGCTGTCTCTGACCTGCGGAAACCGAACTCGACCCGTCAAGTACCGTGTCGTAGCCCTGTGGCATGCGGCTGATGAACTCGTCGGCGTAGGCGGCCTGTGCCGCGGCGCGCACCTCCTCGTCTGTTGCATCGGGACGGCCAATGCGGATGTTGTCGGCCACGGTCGCGTGGCGCACCCAGGTGTCCTGCAAGACCATGCCCCAGCTACCGCGCAGGCTGTCGCGCGTGATGTTGGCCACGTTGGTACCGTCTACCAGCACCGCTCCGCCGTTCACGTCGTAGAAACGCATCAAGAGGTTAATCAACGTGGTCTTGCCGCAGCCGGTGTGGCCCACCAGGGCAATGCGCTGGCCGGGCTTCACGGCCAGGTCGACGTCGCGCAAGATAAGGTGGTCGGGACTGTACCCAAAGGCCACGTGGCTCAACGTTACCTCGCCTGTGACCTGGCCCAGCACGCGGGCGTCGGCCTCATCGGGTTTCTCGGCGGCTTCGTCAATCAGGGCAAAGAGGCGCTCGGCGCAAGCCACAGAGTTCTGCAGCTCGGTCACCACGCCCGAGATGTCGTTGAAGGGCTTGGCGTACTGGTCGGCGTAGGACAAGAAGGCTGAAAGCCCGCCCACCGTGATGCCGCCCGCCAGCGCCACAAAGGCGCCAAAGATGCCGATCGCTGCATATACCAGCGCGTTTGCAAAGCGCATGGTGGGGTTTGCCAAAGACGAGAAGAACACGGCTTTGTAGCTCTCCTCGCCCATGCGGCCGTCGACCTCGCGGAACTGCTCGCAAACGGGCTCTGCCATCGAGAAGGTCTGGACAGACGAGACGCCCGAGACCATCTCTTCCACGATGCCCGTGAGCTGGCCGCGCAGCTGGCTTTGGCCGGCGAAGTGGCGGCTGGCGTGGGTCGAGATGAAACGCGCGGCAAAGACCGAGATGGGGGTCAAAACGGTCACGACGCAGGCGATGGCCACGTTGAGCCTAAACATGAAGGCCAGCGTGACGACGATGGTCAGCACGCCGGTGGGCAGCTGCTGGAAGCCCATGACCAGGCCGTTTGTCAAAACATCGGCGTCGGTCACGATGCGGCTGGTCAAGTCGCCGTGCTCGTGCGAGTCGATGTAGGAAAGCGGCAGCTCCTGCAGGTGCGCGAAGGCCTGCTCGCGCAGGTCGCAGGCGGCCTCAAACGACAGGCGGTTGGTGAGGGCGGTCAGGCCCCACTGAGCGGCCGCGGTGACGCACACGGTAAGGGCAATGCTTCGCAGGTTGGAGGTCAGGGAGTCCAGGTCGACCTGGCCCGGCCCCACCACGGCGTCCACCGCGCGGCCCGAGAGCGTCGGCAGCGCCAGCGTGCCCACAACCACGACGACCACCAGGGCAACGGTCGCGGCCAGCCCCAGGCGCCGGCCGGCAAAAAGCCCCAGCATGCGGCGGACGGTTCCCTTGTTGTTCTTCTTGGCGGCCATTAGCGCGTCGCCTCCTCTCGGCTAAGCTGCGAGTCGCAGATCTCGCGGTACACCTCGCAGTTGGCGAGAAGCTCTTCGTGCGTGCCCAGGCCCACCTCGCGGCCCCCGTCAAGAACGAGGACCTGGTCGCAGCCCTTAACGGCGGTCACGCGCTGCGAGATGGTGATCACGCAGGCGTCGCTCATCTCGCGCCGGATCGCGCGGCGCAGCGCGGCGTCGGTGGCAAAGTCCAGGGCAGACGAGGCGTCGTCCAGGATAAGGACGGCCGGTTTTCTCGCCAAGGTGCGCGCGATCGCCAGGCGCTGGCGCTGACCTCCCGAGAAGTTGCGGCCAAACTGCTCGACGCCGCTGGCCAGGCCCTCGGGCTTGGCGGCCACGACATCGGTGGCCTGGGCGCATGCGACGGCGGCCATAAGGTTCTCGTCGGTTGCCGCGGCGTCGCCCCAGCGCAGGTTGGAGGCGATAGTGCCCGAGAAGAGCTGCGGGTTTTGCTCCACGATGGAGACCTCGCGGCGCAGACTTTGGACGTCGAGGTCGCGCACATTGTTGCCGCCCACGTAGACGGCGCCCGAGGTGGCGTCGTAGAAGCGCATGAGCAGTGCGGCCAGGGTCGTCTTGCCAGATCCCGTGCCTCCGATGATGCCCAGGGTCTGGCCGCGCCCCAGCGAGAAGCTGATGTGCGAGAGGGACTCCTTGCTGCCCTGGGGGTAGACAAAGCTCACGTCGTCGAAGCGCACGGCCGCCGGGGCCGCCGCGCGCGCGCCGCCCGCGGCCTTCTCGCCGTCCACGCAAGCCTCCAGCGTGCCGTTGACCTGCGACGGCTTGGTGTCAAAGACCTCGTTGATGCGGCGCGCGCAGGCCGAGGCCTTCGAGATCATGTTGATGAGCATCGTGAGCTTCAAGAGCTCGACCAGCGCCTGGCTCACGTAGCTCACCAGCGCCACCAGCTGACCCTGCGTGAGGTGGCCGGCATCAATCTGCAAACCGCCGTTCCACAACAGGGCGATCAATCCGCAGTTCACCACGGCGTAGGTCAAGGGGTTCACCAGGCCCGAGATGTCGCCGGTCGAGACCTGCAGGTCGCGCACGTCGTTGGCCGCGGCGGCAAAGTTGCGCTTCTCGCTGGCCTCTTGCCTAAAGGCACGCAGGACACGGGCGCCCTCCAGGTTCTCGCTAACCTTGAGCAAGACCAGGTCTAGGGCCTGCTGGATCTTGCGGTAGCGCTTGTTGGTGACCTGCATGAAGGCAATGATCATCGCCGTGGCGGCCGTAGTCGAGACCAGCAGACACGCGCCCTCGGCACCGTCGACGATAAAGGCCGAGACGATCGTGCCCACCAGCACAAAGGGGGAGCGCAGGATCAGGCGAAAGAAGAGGTTGAGGCCATCTTGGGTCTGCTGGGTGTCGTTGGTGATGCGCGTGATCAGGCTCGCACGGCCCAGACGGTCGACGTCCTCGCGCGGCAGAGTCATGACGTGGTGGAACAGGTCGTCACGCAGCGCTGTGCCAAACTGAGCGGCCAGCTTTGACGAGAAGTACTGCGCCACGACCGAGATGCCGTAGCAAAAGACGCCCAGCCCAACAAGGACGGCTCCGTGCCACAGGATGTAGGCCGTGTCATTTTGCGCGATGCCCACGTCGATGACCTGGGCCATGACCAGGGGCACGAAGAGTTGCAAAATCGCCTCGAGGCCCTTGAACGCGGGTGCCAAAAAGCACTCGAAGTAGTGGCCCTTGAGGTAGCGCCTAAGTCTAAACATGGAACTCCTTATTCGGGGGCGTTGGGACGCGCAGCGCGGGGCCGCGGCCGAGTTTGCCAAACCTTCATTTTAGTCTTTGGCGGGAATTGTGGCGCGGCTGTGCATATGGGTCTTCTCGATATTTGAATCGGCTCGGCTCAATATAATGACGCATAGCCGTCTAGCTGCGGTTTAATGGTTTAGGAATTTTGAACAGTATTCAAAACAGGTGTTGTCCTGCGGGTATGCGTGCGGGGAATCGGGAGGAAGCGGTGGCCGAGAAGATCATCATCATGGCAGAGTCGGGAAGCGACGTTTCCGCGAGCGTGGCGGCCGAGCTTGGCATCCGCATCGTTCCCATGCACGTGAGCATTGGCTCCAAGACCATCGATGACGGCGAGCTTCCCCCGGCCGAGATGCTCGAGGAGTGCCGCCAGCTGGGCGTCTTGCCCAAGACCAGCGGCTGCACGCCCGGCGATTTTGCGGCCGCTTTCGACCGTGTGCACGCCGAGCACCCCGAGGCCAAGATCTTGTACCTGGCGTACTCGGCCGTGACCACCTGCTCGTTTGAGTCTGCGATGGCCGCGGCGCAGGGCCGCGACTACGTGGTTGCCCTGGATACCCAGCAGGTCACGATCGGGCAGGGTTTCGTCGTGGTGAGCACGGCCAAGCACCTGGCCGCCAACCCTAATATCACCGTCGAGGAGCTGCGCGACTTCGCGGCCGACCTGGCCTCGCGCATGCGCTGCGCCTTTATCCCCGGCGACCTGGGTTACCTGCGCGCGGGCGGTCGCCTTTCCAACGCTGCTTTCCTGGGCGCGACCCTGCTTCGCATCAAGCCGGTGGTCGAGATCGTGGACGGCAAGCTCGTGGCCACCAAGAAGCTGCGCGGCGCGATGAGCGGCGCGGCCCTGGGTCTCATGGACCTTCTCGCCTTGAAGGGCGACTTCGATCCCGAGCAGGTATTTCTTGTGCGTTCGCCTGGCCTTCCCGATTCGGTGCAGCAGGCCGCCGAGAAGCATGCCCATGACTTGGGCTTTAAGAACGTCTACTGGTACGAGACGGGCAACGTCATCACCTCGCACTCCGGCCCCGGCTCCATCGCCGTCGCCATGGCCGCCGCCAAGCAGTAAGGGACGGCACCAAGGCGGGGTTCTGCCCCCCGCACAAAACAAAAGAGACGAAAAACGGGCGCACTCTGGAGAGTTGGCGAGAAGACCGCGGTCTTGTACGCACGCCAACTGGGGTTTCTCGCCCGGCAAGACTATCTTGCCGGGCGAAGACCGCGAGTGCGCCCGTCTTTCGTCGTTTTTAAACTCGCCTCGTACGGTTTGATGTGCTTTCAATTTTCGGTTGACCAAGAAACCCAAGGTCAGGAACTTATCGAAGTGAAATTCACCTCAGTGGCCTTTCAGCTAAATTTGCCGCCGGGGGGGTGATACACATTTTAACAAGCGCCAGTATCAGCCGTTTTGTGGTCAATCGAAGGAAAGGGGGCATCGCCCACATGCGTACGTATCGCGAGCGATCCTTTTCCAGCGAAAACCTTAGAAATCCAGCCCCGCTTGCGTTGACAAGCAGGCCGACGACGTGCAGGCCGATGAGAACAACGCCGACGAGCAGTCCGGTCGACACCCTCTCCGACTTGGACATCGCGGGCGAGACCATTGCCTACGAAGGCGGCTTTCTTATTGCGCCGTGTCGCCTGTTGCGAGCTTTTTCGATATCTGCATGTTGCAGGGGTTCTGCTGCGAGGTTTTTCGATATCTGTATGCTCATTTCGCCCTTCGCGCCGAGTCGAGTTTGAAAAACCGCAGTTGGCATTTTCTAAACGAAAAAAGTTTGATGCTAAATCGCGCACGAGCGTCGATTTGAACATACAGATATCGAAAAACCTCGCAAGCCAAAGGGCAAAACATGCAGATATCGAAAAACCTCGCAGCCGTGGGCCTCGAAAAAACCGAGGGCGGGCACCGGTGCCTGGCAACTCTTAGCCGCCGTTTTCGTAAGTGCCTGCGTGCCGGCCGTCTGGCGAAGCGCCTTGAGGGGCCGCGCCCATGCCATGTACGGCATATTTGGGGCTTTTGGCGGCGGCTGCACGCGAGCACGGCTCGGCGGGATAAACTGGATTCATCTTTGAATACATCGCCCTGTAAGAAGGAGCTCAAATGAACCAGGAAGACCAGGACGTTTTAGACGTGGAGGTTGACCTCGCCCAGGCCTCTGAGGCCAACGAGGCCCTCGAGGACCCTGCGCCCGCACCCGCCGAGGCCCCCGACGTCGTCGAGGCCCAGGCCGTGATCTTGGACGACGACGGCAACGAGGTCGCCGCCGATGAGGCCGACCCCGAGGCCGCCCCCGCCACCGAGAAAGCCCCCTCGGCCCAAGACATCGCCGCCAACGCGGCCGGCGTGGCCCGCGGCGCCGCCATCGGCGCGGCCGACACCCTGCGCGACGGCTTCTTTGCCATGCGCGACGTGCGCAGCGCCTCGAAGCAAAGCTCCGACGCCCGCGCCCGCGCCCGCGAGATCCGCCTAGGCCTCGAGTCCGACGAGGCCGCGCTCAACCGCCGCGACGAGGTGGCCGCCGACTACCCGCAGATTGTCGAGCGAGAGACCCAAAACCTCGCCACGGCAACCGCCTCGATGCACGAGGCCCAGGCCAAGATCGATCGCCTCACCATCGAGAAAGGCGAGCTCAAGTCCCAGCTTGACGCCATGAAGAAGGACCACGAGCAGGAAATCCGCCCCTACAAGCGCCTGGCCGACGCCGCCAAGGAGCGCCTGGACAACGCCAACCGCACCATGGCCGAGGCCCGCCGCGCCGTGAAGTCGGCCGAGGCCCGCGTGAAGGACGCCTCGGACAAGCGCGAGCAGAGCGTGGCCAGCGCCAACCGCTCGCTGGACTCGGCGCAAAACCGCCTGCGCAAGGCCCAGGCCGAGCTCAGCAAGCTGCAAAGCGGCAACGGCTCGCCCGATGCCATCGCCTCGATGCAGGCAGAGGTCGTCGCCGAGCTGGCCCACGTCGAGAACGCAAAGGCCGAGGTCACGCGCGCGGGCAGTTCGTCGCAGGCCGGCATGGACAACGCCCAGACCCACCTGTGGACCCAGCAGCAGTCGATGGAAAGCGCCCAGCGCGAGTGCGACGAGGCCAAGGCCGAGCACGACGAGAAGAAGGCCGAGTACGACCGCATGCGCGAAGAGGCCCAGGCAGCCGAGAAGGCCTTGGCCGACGCCATGGACGCGCACGACCGCGACATCCTAAACGCCAAGGCCGACTACGACGAGGCGGCCGAGGCCCATGACAACGCCCAGGCCCTGCTGGACGAGGCCAACGACGTCTACGCCAATCCCCAGGACACCGAGGCCCTGCGTGCCAGCGTGGCCTCGCAGCAGGCAGACTTTGCCGCCGCCGAGGACAAGGTCGCCCAGCTAGAAGGCGCCGAGAAGGACCTGCGCCACAAGACCCGCGTCCAGCGCTATGCCCTTCTGGCCGTGGCCGCAATCGTGCTGGTCGTGATCGTGCTGGTCCTGCTGCAGGCCTGCGGCCAATAGGGGAGAGGTGCCCTCATGTCCGCGGCCACCCGGTGTTCCCGGCCCCGGCCGCCGCGCCCGCCGGCCCCCGACCCGCCGCGTCCTTCTCGCCGCCGACCGCGAAAAACGCCACGTCCCCCTAAACTTTGGGCGGCTTCAAGTTAATCGTGAATACTTCTGCCGTGTTTTGGTACCATACATAAATGTTTACGGGATTAACCCCGTGTGTTTGTAATCTGGAAAGGGAGTCCGCAATGGTTTCTAAGCAGACAAGCATCATCAACGCTACCGGTCTTCACGCTCGCCCCGCTTCCGTCTTCGTGACCGAGGCCAAGAAGTACCAGAGCAACGTCACCATCAAGAACGTCGACAAGGACTCTGCTCCCGTCAACGCTAAGTCCATCATGATGATCCTTGCTGCTGGTCTGGGCACCGGCACCAAGGTCGAGATCGCTTGCGACGGCGCTGACGAGCAGCAGGCTCTCGACGCCCTGGTCGCCCTGGTCGACAGCGGCTTCGGCGAGTAAATCGCAGCCCTTATAAGGCCTTGTAACCGGCTCGGGGTCGAAAGGCTCCGGGCCGGGTTTTGTGTGAAGCGAGAAGTTCAAGCGAGAAGGAAGAACGCCAGATGTGCGCTTGTGAGGACAACAACGCCCAGGTCAAGGACGTAGACGCCGAGAAGAACGGCGCGCCCGCGGACCCCGCGACGTCCGCCGCCCCCGTGCCCGCCCGCATGCCGGGCCAGTCCGCCCAGCCGGTGCCACAGGACAAGTGGTTCACCTACGATATCGTGGCCGTCGACCCCAAGACCCAGGCCCGCGCGGGCGTCCTGCACACCCCGCACGGCGACATCCCCACGCCCATCTTCATGCCTGTTGGCACCAAGTCCACAGTCAAGGGCATCTTGCCCCAGACCTTGGAGGACATGGGCACCAAGATCTTGCTCAACAACACCTACCACCTCTCGCAGCGCCCCGGTGCCCAGACGGTCGAGGAGTTCGGTGGCGTCCACGAGTTCATGCGTTGGGGCGGCCCGATCCTCACCGACTCGGGCGGCTTCCAGGTCTTCTCCCACGAGGAGTTCTTCAAGCTCTCCAACGACGGCGTGCGCTTTCGCGCGGTGGACTACGACGGCCGTTGGGTCGAGTGGTCGCCCGAGAAGAACATGGAGATCGCCCAGCAGCTGGGCGCCGACATCGTGATGCAGCTCGACCAGTGCGTGGGCTACCCCGCGCCGCGAAGCAAAGTCGAGCGCTCGGTCGAGCTCTCGAGCATGTGG
This sequence comes from Oscillospiraceae bacterium, assembly GCA_963612765.1. GTDB lineage: Bacteria > Actinomycetota > Coriobacteriia > Coriobacteriales > Atopobiaceae > Paratractidigestivibacter. The sequence continues at coordinate 1,162 of CAVDXJ010000032.1, read as the reverse complement.
GCCGACCGCTGCTACGCCGCCCACACCCGCCCCGACCAGGCCCTCTTTGGCATCGTTCAGGGCGGCATGCACCTTGACCTGCGCGCGCGAAGCATCCGCCACCTTGAAGAGGCGGGCGACTTCCCGGGTTACGGCATCGGCGGCTACTCGGTGGGCGAGGACCACGACACCATGTTCGAAAGCCTTGAGCCCCTGTGCGCCGAGTACATGCCGCGCAACAAGCCCCGCTACCTCATGGGCGTCGGCAACCCTACCACGCTGGTGCGCGGCGTGGCCTGCGGCATCGACATGTTCGACTGCGTGCTTCCCACCCGCACGGCCCGCACCGGCACGGCCTTCTCTAGCCAGGGCCGCCTGAACCTCAAGCACGCCCGCTTCATCCACGACCACAGCGTCCTGGACCCGGCCTGCGGCTGCCCCACCTGCCGGGCCGGCTACACCCGCGGCTACCTCAACCACCTGGCCCGCCAAAAGGAGATGCTGGGCTCGATCCTGGTGTCTCAGCACAACATTTTCTACCTGCTGGACCTCATGCGGCGAGCCCGCGCCGCTATCATCGACGGCACCTACGCCGATTTCGTCGACGAGTGGATGGCCTCTCCCGCCGCCCAGGACTGGTAAGCGAGAAGCGCGGGCGCGACCCCCTGCAATTCTCGGACTTGTCTGATACTTCTCCATCAGACAAGTCCATTTTTTGTGCCCGGATCATCAGACAACCCCACAAATTGCAGCCGAGAAGCGCTTAAACCATCAGACAAGTCCCAAAATTGCAGGAGGGGCGCGACGTACTTCTCGTCGCCCTGATGGGCCATCTGGTTAAGCTCTGTATAAAACTTTTGGTCTTGTGGGCCCGCGGGCATATAATCAAGCCCTTAAACAATCTCGTGAGACCAGGGGTTTACATGGCTAAGAAAAAGAAGGACGCCGTCCAGAAGACGGGCGTTGACCGTTGGCGTGAAGAAACGCACGACTCCAGCGCCGCCACCAGCAAAAAGGGCGATGAAGCAGCCGAGAAGGGCGCGGCCAAGCGCCGCCGCCCCGCTACGCTCGTCGTCCGCCGTGCCCGCGCCTGCATGGGCGTCGCGGCCGCGCTGATCGTTGCTGCGGCCGTCACGTTTGCCCTGGTCCCGGGCCACATCTCCCGCGGTACCGACTTCCCCGG
>CAVDXJ010000031.1:0-9588 GCA_963612765.1 Oscillospiraceae bacterium | reverse complement strand
GCCGGCGAGAAGAACCTTGAGCTCGCTGTCCTCGGCCAAAGCGCCGGCCACGCCCTCAAGCAAAACGGCGGGCTCTTTGTCTGCCCCCATGACGTCAACGCAGATAGTGGTCATTTCTTCTCCTCACATAAGGCTGCGCCAAGAAAACCAAACGGTTTTTGGCTCAGCGCAAACGCGCTTCTCGCCGCCTTAACCAAGCCCAACAAAACCCAGGTCAAACAAAAGAGGCCAGCACAAGGCCGGCCTCTCATGCATGCTAAACGTGAAGTATCGCCCTACTCGGTGACGATGACCTCGCGGTCCTTGTAGTGACCGCAGTTGGGGCACACGTGGTGCGGGAGCTTAGGAGCGCCGCACTGGGGGCAAACGGAACGGGAGGGAGCCGCCAGCTTGCTGTTAGCCGAACGACGGGTGTGGGTGGCGCCGCGGCCCTTCTTTTGTTTAGGTACTGCCATGTCAAACCTCTCTTGCTTCTCTAAACGCCGCTGTGCGCGAACAACGGCGGCCTTTCTCCAAAAATCAAGCGTTGTCTACTATAACACGCCTAATACCAAAGTCAAAAGCATCAATGATTCTACATTGACGCTTTATGGTGAAATCCCCTTAAGACTCGTCGAGCTTGAGGTTCTTAAGGACGGCAAAGGGGTTCTCCTTTGCGCGCTCGGCCGCGATCTTTGCCGCGTGCCCGCAGTCCTCCTCGTTGAGGTTGGCGCCGCAGACGGGACAAAGGCCCAGGCAGTCCTCGTGGCACAAGACCACGTAGGGCGTCTCCATGACCAGGGCGCTTAAGAAGGCTCCCGAAAGGTCGATCTCGTTATCGGGCGAGACAAGCGAGAACTCCACGTCGTCCTCGTCGTCGGACTCACCCTCGACGGTGGGCTCCTCAAAAAGGTAGTACTCGTCGACCTCGGCCGAGACGTCGAACTCGGCGCGCTCGAGACAGCGGTCGCATGTGCCCACCACGTGGGTGCGCAGCATGCCCGAGACCAGGATGCCCTCGCCGGCGTTGGTGAGCATGACGTCGAAGTCGATGCCCCGCGGCAGCTCGAAGTCGTGCTCGCCCAGGCTGTAGGCGACCTCGTCAAGGTGGCCCGCCTGAGGGTAGGTGTCGCCGGGGTTGGCCAGGCGGTCGTCGATTTGAATGATGAACGGCTGCATGGCTTACCAGGGCACGTTGTTGGTGGTGTTGCGCGAGCCGGAGTTCTCGTCCAAGGTCTGGCGCACGCGGGTGACGGTGCTGGTCAGGCTCTTGAGGTTCTCCTCGAGGTGAGACAAGACGGTGTCTGCGTACTCCTCGGCGTTGTAGCGGGTGTCGCGCTCGTACTGGGCGGCCTGGTCGCGGATGCCCTCGGCCTGCTGCTGGGCCAGGCGAACGATCTCCTGGTCACCGGCCAAGATCATGGCCTGCTGCTGGGCGTCGGCGATGATGGAGTTGGCCTGCTGCTGGGCGCGGTCCAAGGTCTCCTGCTCTTCCTTGATGATGCGACGGGCATCCGAGAACTCCTGCGGGAAGACACGGCGGATCTCGTCCAGGATCTCAAAGACGTCCTCGGCGTCCAGGATCTTCTTCTGACCGCCACCGGTAAGAGGGCTCTTGGCCTCGCTCACCATCTGCTCAAGCTCGTCGACCAAGCTCTCGATTTCCTCACCCGGCTGCATCCAGGTCTCCTTTCAAAGGCGCCTGACTAAGCAAAAGTCAAACACGCGCTATAGACAAATCTTTATGTATGGTACCAGATAAGCCCCCGCCGCTGCGAGCGGGTGGGCTTCTCTGCACGAATTATGAACCGTCAACGGCCGTCAGAGACACGCCGTCCCTTTGCTTTTGGGACTTGTCGGAAGCAAGCCTTTACGTTTTGCGACTTGTCGGAAGCTGAGAAGGGCTTTTCTTTACGTTTTGGGGCTTGTCGGAGCAAAATCTTTCCGACAAGCCCCAAAACGTGCAGTTTCTTTTCCGACAAGCCCAAGAACTTAAAGGCGAGAAGGGCCTCGCGTCCGACAAGTCCTCATACGTAAAGGACGGCGGACGGCGACCAAGGCTAGGCTTGGCCGTAGCGCTTCTTAAGATGCGCCGAGACGCAAGCCGGCACCAGGATGTCGACGTCGGAGCCCATCGCGGCGATCTCGCGCACGATGGACGACGAAACGTAGCCGTACTGCGGGTTGGACATGACGAAAACCGACTCGAGGTCGGGGGCCATGTGGGAGTTAAGGTCTGCTTGCTGCAGCTCGTACTCGAAATCGGTCATGGCGCGCAGGCCCTTGACAACGCCGCCCGCGCCGATCCCGTGGCAAAAGTCGACGAGAAGGCCCGAGAAGGGAACGACCTCGATGTCTTTGGGCAGGCCCTCTTGCTCGATGGCCTCCTCGATCATGGCAACGCGCTCCTCCAGGGTAAAGGCAGGCCCCACTCCCCTCTTGTGGGCGCTTTGGGCCACGGCCACCGTCACCTGCGGAAAGAGCCTGCGAGTGCGGCGGATGACGTCCATGTGGCCCAAAGTCACCGGGTCAAAGGTGCCGGGGACCACCACGTGGGAGATCCGGGCGCTGCTCGTTTGGTTATCCATGGGTTCAATCCCTTTCGTAGACATAGAGGTCAACAGCGGTGACGCCGTGCGACTTGTTCTTCTTGTGCAAGAGGGCCGCGCAGTCAAGGCCCGGCGCCTTGGACGAGTGCTCGTACAGCACGACGCACCCCTCTGCCAGCATGTTGTTGGCGAGAAGATCTTCGACCAGCCGGCTCACGCGCGCGGCCTCGAAGGCGTAGGGCGGATCGAGGAAGACGATGTCGAAGGGCGCGCCGGGAAGACGTCCGGCCGCGGCCAATGCAAAGACGTCGCCGCAGGTGGCCGAGACCTCGCGCGGACCGGCCCCCAGGGCGGCCGCCGTGCGCTTGAGGCGCGCGGCCGAGGGACGGTCGACGTCAACCAGCGTGGCGTGCGCGGCGCCGCGGCTCAAGAGCTCGAAACCCATGGCGCCCGACCCCGCGAAGGCGTCCAAGACCGAGTCGCCCTCGATGTCGAGCCCGCGGGCCGACAGAATCATCGACGCCATCTGCTCGCGGCCGCGGTCGGTCGTGGGGCGGGTCACCTCGCGTCCCTTGGGGGCCTCGATGGCCCTTCCTTTCCATTTGCCGCCCACGATTCTCATGCGCGTTCCAACTCCTTGAAATACGTGCCGTAACGTTCCATCACCTCGAGCGCCATCAGGCGGTGCTCGCAGCGCTTGAGGCCGGGGTCCGCGCCCGCGATCTCCCGCGCGTCGGCATGGGCCGCCTCCACCAGGTCGGCATCGGTGGCCAGGTCGCAGACCCTCAAGACCGACGAGCCCGACTGCCTATAGCCCAACACGTCGCCTTCGTGGCGCAGCTTGAGGTCAAGGTCTGCCAGCTCAAAGCCGTCGGAGGTCTTCTCAAGCGCCGCCAGGCGGTCGCGGGCGGGCGTCCCCTTCTTGGCCGCGCTCACCAGCCACACCGTGCCGGCGATGTCGCCTCGGCCCACGCGACCGCGAAGCTGGTGCAGGGTAGCCAAGCCAAAGCGATCGGCGTCCATGACGACCATCGCCGTGGCGTTGGGCACGTCGACGCCCACCTCGACGACGGTGGTCGAGACAAGCACGTCGATCCTCCCCGCCTTGAACTCAGCCATCACGCGGTCCTTCTCGGCGGCACTCATGCGGCCGTGGAGAAGGCGCACGCTCATGCCCGGAAGAATCTGCGTGCGCAGGCGGTACTCCATGGACACGGCCGAGGTGAGATAGGCCGACTTGGTGCGCATGTGCTCGGGAACGTCGTCCAACGCGGCGCCGTCATCGGCGTCGTCCACCAAGGGGCAGATGACGTAGGCCTGCTGGCCCTTGGCCTGCGCGTCGCGGATGGCGCCCCAAGCCAGGTCGGCATTGGTGGGCGTGGCCACGTGAGTCTCGACGCCGGCGCCTGCCCGCGGTCGCTTGGAGATGCGCGAGATGGCGATGTCGCCGTAAAGCGAGAGCGCCAGCGTGCGCGGGATGGGCGTGGCCGTCATGGCGAGAAGATCGGCGCCGGGCCCCTTGCTTCGAAGCGCGGCACGCTGGTCGACGCCAAAGCGGTGCTGCTCGTCGATGACCACCAGGCTCAGGGCATCGAAGACCAGGTTGTCAGAGAGAATCGCCGTGGTGCCAAAGACCACCGTGACGCGGCCGGCGGCGATGTCTGCCTGGGCCGCCGCCCGCTCGCCCGCAGGCGTGGAGCCGGTGATCAGGCGCCAGCTAATGTGCGCGGTGTCCAGCACCGGCCCGATCTTCTCGGCGTATTGCGTGGCCAAGACCGAGGTGGGGGCCATGACGGCGGCCTGCGTCCCGGTGTCTGCCGCGGCGGCCAGGGCCACGGCGGCCACGGCCGTCTTGCCCGTGCCCACATCGCCCAAGAGCAGCCGGTTCATGACGTGGGGCGCGGCCATGTCTGCCAGTATGTCGTCTGCCGCGGCGCGTTGCTCGGCCGACAGTGTAAAAGGCAAGGCGGCGAGAAGCTCGGCCATGTGCGGGCCGTCGGCGACGTGGGCCGTGGCCGCCACGCCGTCGTTTTCCAGCTGCGTCCTGGTAAGAAGCGCGAGTTGCAGGCACAAAAGCTCGTCGTAGGCAAGGCGGCGGCGGGCGCGCTCGGCGGCGGCCAGGCTCGCCGGAAAGTGGACCTCACGCACGGCACGCGAAAAGCTCATGAGGCCGCGGCGGGCAACAAGGCCCGCAGGCACCCAGTCGCAGACGTCGCCCACGTCGGCCAGGGCGCTCGATACGATGCGGCGCATCCACGCGGCCGAGAGGCCCTCGGTCAGGCTGTGGACGGGCAGCACGCGCGCATAGCTGCCGCCCGTCTCGCCGTTGCTGCCAAGCACCTCGTAAAACGGCGCCTTCATCTCTTTGAAGCCGTAACTAAAACCCACCTTGCCCGAAAGCGCCACCGTGTCGCCGGCATGCACGTGCTCGGCGATCCAGGGCTGCTTGAAGAAGGTGGCGATAAGCACGCCCGTCTCGTCCACCACAGATAGCTCCACTATCTGCATCTTGGGCTTGGGGCGCTTGAGGCGCACCTTGTCGACGGTGGCCACGATGGTGGTCTGCTCCCCCACCGTGGTGTAGCCAATAGGCGTCACCCGTGAGAAATCCAAGTAGCGGTGCGGAATATGCAGCAGCAGGTCGCGTACGCGGGCAAGACCCATCTTCTCTAAGGCCTCCTGGCGCGCGGCGCTCACAAAGCGCAGCCGAGACACAGAGTCAGAGAGGGCGCAGGTTCTCTGCACCCTCTCTGCTGCGGTTCCTATAGAGATCGCGGGCACGAAGCCTAAGCTCCCGGTCTTACTCGATGGAGAAGATCACGGGGTAAAGGGGCTGCTCACCGCGGTGGCTGTCGATCTCAAGATCGGGCTGGGCCTCCTCGATGCGGGCGAGAAGGGCCTCGAAGTCCTCGTCCGTCATATCGCAACCGGCAAGGATGGTGAGCGAGTCGCCCTCCTCGTCGCCCATCATCTTGTCGATAAGCTCGCAGGTGACATCGGCCACGTCGGAGCCCACCACGTCGATGGAGCCGTCCTGGATACCCATGACGTCGCCGTCGTGGATGGGGGTGCCGTCGGCCGCGGCCGAGTCGCGCACCGCGCGGGTGACCTCGCCGCCGCGCACGCAGGAGATGGCGTCGCACATCTCGGCGACGTTGTCCTCGACGGAGCCCTCGGGGTCAACGACGAACATGGCCGAGAAGGCCTGCAACACGGTCTTGGTGGGGACAACGGCCACGTGGGCGCTCTCGCAGGCAGTGGCCGCGGCCTCAGAAGCCATGCGGATGTTGCTGTTGTTGGGAAGCACGATCACGTTGTCGGCGTTGGCCTCCTCGATGGCGCCCAGGATATCGGCGGTGGAGGGGTTCATGGTCTGGCCGCCGCTCACCACGACGTCGACGCCCAGAGACTTGAGAATCGACTCCTCGCCAGAGCCCGCGGCCACAGCGACGAAGCCCAGGGGCTTGCGCGGGGCCTTCTCGGCCTTCTTGTCCTCGGCGATCTTGGCGGTGCGGTCCGCGGCCTCGAGGTCCATGTTGTGGATGAAGACCTCGAAGATCTGGCCAAAGCCCAGCATGTACTCAAGCACGCGGTTGGGCTCGTTGGAGTGGACGTGGACCTTGTAGTCGGGGTAAGAGCCCACCACAAGTTCGCAGTCGCCCAGGGTAGCCAAGAAAGTCAGGGCCTCGTCGGGGTCGAATTCCTTCTCGGCGTGGAAAAGGAACTCGTTGCAGTAGCGGAACTCCGAGCCCTCCCAGTCGTCGTTGAGCTCGATCTGGACCTTGGACGAGACGCCCGCCTTGGCGTCGCTTGCCGAGATGGTGGGGTCGAAGTCGGTGAGCTCGCCGGCGCGGCCGGTGGCGGCGTTGACGAAGGCCTCCAGGAAGGTGGCAAAGCCGTAGGCGCCAGAGTCCACGACGCCGTTCTCTTTAAGGACAGGGAGAAGGTCGGGGGTGCGCGCCACCGACTCATAGGCCTCGACGACCAGGGCATCGAGCATCTCGGTGCAGGTGAGCTTGGACTTCTCGAGCTTATCGGCGCGGGCCGAGACGTCCTTCAACACGGTGAGGATGGTGCCCTCGACCGGCTTGCGCACGGCCTTGAAGGCCACCTTCACGCCGCGGCGGAACGCGTGGGCGACGTCTTGGCAGGTGGGCTCGTCGGGGTTCTTGGCCTCGCACAGGCCCTCGGCGATGCCGCGAAGGATCTGCGAGGTGATGACGCCGGAGTTGCCGCGGGCGCCCATGAGGGAGCCGTGGGTGATCGCCTTGGCGATGTCGTCCATCGAGGCGTCGGCGGGAAGGGCCTGGACCTCCTTGACGACGGTGCCCAGGGTAAGGGACATGTTGGTGCCGGTATCGCCGTCGGGCACGGGGAAGACGTTGAGCTTGTTGATGTCCTCGGCCTTATCGGCGACAACGGCCGCGGCCACGGGAAAACAAGTGCGGATGACGGTGGAAATCATCTTGTGAGAACCTCTGATCTAGACGGGTCTAAGCTCGCGGGCGCTAGTTGGAGCCGCGCATACCTTCGATGTGGACACGGACAACGACGCCCTCGAGCTCGGCGATCTGCTTGAGAAGGAAGCAGACGGAGCTGGTGAGGTTGCTCACGACGCTGGACATATTGACGCCCTGCTCGACGATGACGTGCAGGTCGATGACCACGTGCCCGTCCTCGCTGGCGACATCGATGCCCTTACGCAGGCGAAAAGAGGGAAGCAGGCGCGCGACGCCCGCGTTCTCGTCGATCTCTGCCATGCCAACCACGCCGTAGCACTCGAGCGCGGCGTAGCCGGCGAGGTCCGCGATGCAGTCGTTGGATACCTTAAGTGTTCCGGGAACTGCTGCCATGAAGGTCTCCTCTCGAAGAGCACACCTATAGAATTCGGTCATACGTTGCAAGAGTATAGCGCAGGTGGCGCGCCAGATAAAACGGCTACATGTTGATGACTCAACATTTACGCGCGCTTCACAAAAAAAGGGAGGTCGCGTGACCTCCCTACCAAGTCAATTGAAAGGCAGATTAGCTGCGGGCAATCTTGCCGGACTTGAGGCAACGGGTGCAGACGTTGGCCTTACGGGCGTGACCGTCGACCACGACGGTGACACGCTGGATGTTGGGGCGGAACTTGCGGGTCACCGTACGGTGGGAGTGGCTGATGGAACGACCAGCAACGGGGTGCTTACCGCAGAACTCACAAACCTTGGACATGACTAAACCTCCATCTGGGCGCGGCGCGATCGCGCCCGCAATTCACAAAGCCGTACGAATATAACACAGGCAAAAGCCCGTGCAAGGAAAAAACGCAAGTTGTTGGGGAGTTATGGAGCAATAACACCCTTTTTGCACTACTTGAGCAGAACCACCGCCAAGCAACCACATTTGCAAGTCACTTTTGCGCCCTTACGTTCTACCACATTGGAGATGCCCAGGTCGGCCAAAAGGGGCAAAGAATAGTTTTGGAGCGGCCATTTGGCGCCCTGGATGTCCACTCGAGTGCCGGGCGCCAGGGCTATGACCGAGAAAGTCTGGCCGGGGGCGGCATCTTCGAGTTCCCAGTCAGGCGTGCCCGTAGGCGCGAGGACGCGCATCTCGAAGGAGTCCTCGACCAGGCGGGCGGCGGCTGCCGGTGCCTGGGCGAGAAGACCCACGACGGCCAGCTGCTGGTCCAAGCGGCCGCCGGTCGCGCAGGTCACGGTAAGGTCTAACGGGGCGCCGCGCCGGGCGGCCTCGTGGGCGGCGCAGCCGATGGCAAGCGAGAGGTCGGTCGCGTACTTCTCGGCAGGAAACGATATGTCGGTCGCGGCACAGGCATGGGCCCAGGCGGCGGCCTTCTCGCCTACCGAGTCGAAGTCGCCAACGAAGACCTGGGGGGCGACGCCTGCGGTATACAGGGCATCGGCGCCCTTGTCGGCGGCGACTATGTAGTCTGCAGACGTGGCAAGGGCCGCGACCAGGGCGGGGGAACTGGGATCTGGCGAACCGGCGACAATCAGGGCCTTGAGGGGCGCGGCCGCAGGGTCAACGGCCGCGGGGCGCTCATAGTCGCCGAAGACGCTCCAATGACAGCTCGGCGTAGCCGTGGGCATAGATGTCGCAATACGGGGCGACGTCCTCTTCGCGGCGGCCGTCGTGGTCATTCATGAGGCCCACGACTTTGAAACCAGCGTTGTGGGAGGTCTGGACGCCAAAGGGGGCGTCTTCGAAGACCCAGACCTGGCCGCGTACCTGCGGGTCCTTCTCGTCAAGGCCTAAGCGGCGACATGCCTCGAGGTAGACGTCGGGAAACTCCTTGTCGCGGCCCACTTCCTCGGTCGAGATGACGTCTTGGAAGTAGCCTTCGAGGTTTTGGGCCTCAAGGGCGTAGCGGACCTCGCGCACGGGGGTGGAACTGGCGCAGACTATGGGGATGCCCGCGTCGCGAAGGCTGTCCAAGAAGCCGTAGACGCCGTCGAAGGGCGCGACCTGAGTCTGGTAGCAGTCCCGAACATGGGCCAAGAGCTGCTCGTAGACGTCGTCTGCGCTGTTAAAGAGACCGTGCTCCTCGTGGACGATGCGGCACATCTCGCGCACGGTCAAAGGCTCCACGCGCTCGTAGAAGCCGGCGGGAGGCTGGACACCCAGATGGTCAAAGGGCCAGGTGGCCGACTTCTTCCACATGGGCATGGAGTCGACAAGGGTGCCGTCGCAGTCGAATATCGCGCCGAGAATTGCCATGGTTACCCCCTCTTTGGGCCGCCGCGCGGGCCCGTTGGTTAGCGGCATGTGTCGTATGTGGACATATTACGCCACGGGGTTTAGGCGCGCCGTGAATTTGGGGTAAAGTACCTGTGCTAAAAATTCGAGTTAGAAAAGGTATTGGCTATGGCACGTTACGACTATAAATGCTCTGCTTGCGGCGAGGTCTTTGAGGTTGAGCACCCCATGAGCGAGACGCCCGATGTTCGCTGCCCTAAGTGCGGCAACGAGTGCTCCCGCGTCTTTGGCGCCTCGGGCATCGTCTTCAAGGGGTCGGGCTTCTACAACACCGACCAACGCGGCGGTTCTTCCTGCACCG
>CAVDXJ010000030.1:0-9787 GCA_963612765.1 Oscillospiraceae bacterium | reverse complement strand
TCATATACGTGGTCAAGGGCTGCGTGAAGTTCAACTACGATGGCGTCGAGGAGATCGTCGAGGCTGGCAACTCCCACTACTGCCCCGAGGGCCACAGCCACGCCATGAGCAACGCCAGCGAGACCGAGCCCTGCGAGGTCTTCTGCGTCGTCCCCGAGCACCACCTGGCGTAGCCGGGGCTCCTGTCCCTCGTAACCTCTCGCCGCGAAAAGGCGCGGCGACCACGGCGAAGGCGCGCTATCCGCGTGCCTTCGCCTTTACTTTGGCCAGATAAAGGAACGGGGCGACGATGATCATGACCGGCAGCACTGCGCCGTTTCCAAACACCGAGAGAAGCGTCGGCGAGGCGGTGTCGCCGATTCGCCTGACGATATCGAGGCTCACCATTCTGTCGGATTCCTGTGCGCCCGACAGCGCGTCCATTTCACGGAACGCCTTGGTCGTGGCGTAATACCCAATGCCATCCATAAAGCCGAGCGCCGCAACCGAGAAGACCATGCCCATCAGCGAGTTGCTGAGCATATAGAACAAGACGATGGCGCCGCTGATGGAGATGTAGGCGACGAGATGGGCCGGAAGGCTCATGTGGCGACTCACCACGTGGTAAAGCGGGTTCGCGTAGATGCGGACGACCTTCTGCGACGTCTTGGCAAGCGAGATGACGACCGCCGACAACCCGAGCGCGGCAACATCGAGCGGGAGCTTGTATTGCACCAGGATGAACGCGATCGACGAGGGCAAGACGATGCAGATCGAATACACGAGAACATCGAGATTGATCAAATACTTAACCGCATCGACAGGATTGAGCTTAGGCTTGCGACTTTCATCGGTTTTCACAAGAAGCTCGCTGTTGCTAAACGATAGACAGATAAACAGCGACACGGCAAGACACGCCGCCGTCATCACCTGGACAAAGGCGAAGCTCAGGACAACGCTAAAAACGCCGCCGATTATGTTGCCGATAACCTGGCCAAGCGAAGTGCCCGACGCGAACTCGATCTGGCAGCTGTCCTTACGGGCAATATCGGAGAGAAGCGTCGTATAGAAATCCGCGAGCATCATAATGAGCGAGCGGGCCACGTTGAAAATCATAAGGCCCGCAAGGAAAACAACGATATTCGATGAAAGGCCGCACATGAGGGCACCGGCTATTCCGATGCCAAGGCCCAGAATCGAAAAGGTTTTAACGCTGTTGCACTTTCTTAGGATGAGCGAGGACACAGCCGATCCCAAAACGCTCGCGATCAGCGTCACCGTGAAGATAGTGCTGACGATTACCGCCACGTTGTCGGTCCAGTAATACATCACCACCTGACGAATACGCACGCCGTTCACGATGTTGAACGCAGATGTGCAGATGCCGTTGACCATGAGCACAGTTCGCATACGGGAGTCGTTGGCGGTAAGCGCGGCCACCGTTCCGCTCGCCTTAAGCTTTTGCTTGTTGCGCGCCTTCTTTTGAAGCTCGTAAACAACCATAAAGGCCAAGAGAAACATGAGAAGCGCCTCGATATACGAGACCATCTTCAGATTGCCGACCGCCGTTTCATCGGTGACGATTTGGAGCGAATCGTTAATCTCGTCGACAGAGCTGGCGCTGATGGCCTTGCCCTGCAGGCTAGTGCTTGCCGCGACCTCTTTGATCGTCTCGGTCTCTTTTGCGATACTGTTCACGACTTCAACAAGCTGGGCTTGATCTGTGAGCTTAAACAGGTCGGGGTTTCGATAGATGTCCTCAACGTCAAGCTTCAGGTTCGACGCCTCTATCTCATTGGCAGAATCAATCGTTTCGAGCTCTAAGAAAAGCACGTTTCCCGCAAAAGAGAAGACGACCGCCAAAATGAGGACGACGGTCGCGACGAGTCGACCAGTAGACCCTTCGGCGAAAAACCTGTGGACCAAGGCGAGCAGGAGCAAGGCGACGACAAAAGCGCCCAGCATGGTCAACGCAAAAGATGTGACCAGCTCAACGAGCACGGCGAAGATCTCGGGCACGCTCGCTTTTACGAATACTTTGTAGTGGGTAAAGTTGGAAACGCTACAGGTGCTTTCGTCGATAGCTATCAGCTTTTCGTTAACGTCGCTGAGCAGGCGTTCTTTTACCGCGCCGGGAACGTCGCCGTTCGACGAGATAATCGTGTTGGTGTCCTTATCAAGAACATAAATATTTGCACTATAGCCGTCGGCTGCTTCTTCTTCGAGCAATCCGATGACCTGTTTGATCGTGGCATTGTTAGAGGCATCGTAGTGTGTGTCGAAGTAACTGACATAACCCGCCGGCTCGGCCGAGACTATCGAAAGAACATGCGTGTTGATATGCGCAAAAAGGCTGATACAGGTGAGTATGAAAATAAAAAACGAAAGCAAAAAGAGGGTAAGGGCCTCTTTTTGAAACTTACGAAAGTCAAAATTCATCGAATACCGCCACAAGCTAAGAATCGACCATAAATTTAAAAAATTATAAGGCAGCCAGCAAAGTGGCGGCAGCTAACTTCACCGGGTTCTCTTCGCTTTGCGGGGCGAAGAACAAATAGAACCCAAACCTGACCAGTCAATGAAAATGTTTTGACGAAGGTCGGCCTGGGCCGCTAGCTGACGGGCGGTTTTCTCATGTCGAGGGATGTTGGCCTTATTGGCAATGATGTCCAGGACCGACTCAAAGGATTTGAGGTCCTTAAGCTGGTCGATTGTCAGCAGAACAACCTCGTAGCCCATGCTCATAAGTGCGGTGGTGCGGTTGGAGTCAGAGATTCCCGCGGCCTCGCTGGCATGGACCGAGCGACCCTGGCACTCGACGATCACGCCCGCGGCCTCACCTTCTCCCTCGATCAAAATGTCTGCGTAGCAGGAATCATGGGGGTAGATTCTTCTTGCTGCAGGCGACAAGCGAATGCGCTGGTTGTTCTTGATATCCAACCCTTCCCCTCCGTTTGCGCGTGGCAAGCCAAGCAGCATCGAGGCCTGCACCTCAAAAGGCGAGGCCGTGATGCCCGTCACGCGCTCCACCGCCCAGCGTAGGTTCTTTACCCCATGGAAACCCGGGACGTCATCACAGAAGGACCTAAGCTCATCGATGGTCAGTAGGGGCTTGCGTTTCCAGAGGCTGGTACCGTTGCCGTCGACGTTCTCCACTCGCCGCCAACCCTCCCAAGGACGTATGAATCCTTGAAGAATCGCCTGTTCAAGGTAGTCTTCTGCCCACGCGCTGGGATTAAAGACGGCAAACTCCCCCACCATTTCGTAAGCCGCCATAAGCAGCTCAAGACGCGAAGCGTTTCGGGCCATCGTGAGCAGCGTCGCGGCAGGTGACGTCACCGCAAACCCATAATCGGTATCCAGCACAGACCCAAACGGCAGGTCGCCCTTAACCTCGTGGGTATGGTACAACTTGGCCTGCCAATGGTTGCCAATCTCAAAGGATAGGCGATGGACTGGAGCGCCGATTAAGTCAGCAACAATAGAAGATTTCTTGAGTTTAAGATGATTCGAATCCTCGAATGCGTATGGCAGGGGTGGGTACAGCCCAAGAATCTGCGGCGGAACCCTGTAAAACCTGAACGCCGAAACACCGCAAAGCGTGATATCCATTGAACTCCCTGCCAAATTGGGTTATCGGGAGCTCCAGCTTATAGAGAAATATCGAAAATGGGGACCAGTATCGGCCATCGGTAAGTAGACGGGTAGTTCCTAGCAATAAAACCGCAGGTCGTGGTCTTACAGATAGCTCGTCTACTCGGCAAACGGCAATACTGGTCCCCATTTTCGTAGTTTTTGATTTCGGAGGGTCGTCCAGGGCGACTAAGCGGGCTTCACGATGAACATCAGGTCCAGGACCATCTTGCGGGCACGGCGGAAGCGGCGGCGGCGGTAGTGATAGAGCTCGACGTCAATAAAGCCCAGGTCAGTAGCGCTAACGTAACCGCTACCGGGCAGCCAATCCTCGTAAAAAGCGCGGCGCACCTTGGCGGCGGCCAACGCGGCGGACGCCTGCATATGGAACTTCACCGGCACGACAGCAACCAAAGTCCCGGCAGGCACGCGAACATCCTCAAGTCCCTCCTGGGCTTTCTTGCCCACATGCCCCTCGACCTCGTCGCCCATAAAGAACCGGTAGTGCCCGTCCTCGCCCGGCGAGAAAGACACCGCCGCAGAAACAACGGGCATCACGCGCCCAGCAACAGACTCCTTGACCTGCGCAAACTTGCGCGCAAGCACCGCGCCGTCGTCAAAGACCGTCTTCTCGCAGGTCTCAATGGAGCACCCCCTAAAGACGCGCTCGTCTTCAAGGGGTGCCACGGTAATGTCAAGCTTGGTGGCCACGCTCTAGTGCTCGCAACCGGCAGAGGCCGAGACAATGTCCTCGCCCTCGTGGGTAACCATGGCCTCGATCATAAGGGTAAGGCCCTCGGTGATGCGCTCAAGGCTCATGGACGGGGTGCCGGCCTTGAGGTTAGCGGCCTGGGAATCCAGGTAGGGCACGTGGACAAAGCCGCCGCGCACGCCGTGGTGGTTGTGGTCCAGGGTGTAGAGCAGCGAGTACAGGACCTCGTTGCAGCAGTAGGTGCCAGCGGTGTAAGAGACGCCCGCGGGGATGCCGGCCTGCTGGGCGGCGTCGGCCATGGCCTGCACCGGGATGGTGGCAAAGTAGGCGTCGGGGCCGTCGGCCTCGAGCTTGGTAGCCAGGGGCTGGTTGCCCTCGTTGTCGGGGATGCGGAAGTTCGCGTAGTTGATGCCCACGAACTCAGGCGTGATCTGGGTGCGGCCGCCGGCCTGGCCCACGCACAGGACCATGTCAGGGTTCTCGGCCTGGATGGCGGCCTCAACGGCAGCGGGGCCCTTCTTGTAGACCACGGGGATCTCGACGGTCACGACGTCGGCACCGGCGATGGTGGCGGGAAGACGACGGACGGCCTCGTAGGCGGGGTTGATGGACTCGCCGCCAAAGGGCTGAAAACCGGTAACTAAAATCTTCATGGCAAACACCTTTCTTAAACAAAAAGGCGCCGAGCCCGTAATTGGCGCGGCGCCTTTACCAGTAGCTAAAGCGATTTTACCCTCTGCCTAAAGCGATTGGGCGCTTACAGGCCAAAGAAAATCATGTAGCAGATCTGGACGGCCAGCATAATCAAGGCAACGGGGATCTGCTTCTTGATGACGCCGTACTCGTCCTTCATGTCCAGGATGGCCACCGGGACTATGTTGAAGTTCGCGGCCATGGGGGTCATGAGGGTGCCGCAGAAACCGCAGGTCAGGGCCAGCGAGCCAATGATGGTGGGGTTGGCACCCAGAGCCAGGACAAACGGAGCGCCGATGCCCACGGTCATGACGGTGATGGCGCCGTAGGCGTTGCCCATGATCATGGTGAACAGGGCCATGCCAATAGCGTAAACGATGATGCCGATCACGGCGTTGCCCTCGGGAATGATGCCCGAGACCAGCGTAGAGATGACATCGCCAACGCCCGCGGCGGTGAAGACAGAGCCAAGGCCGGCAAGCAGGGTCGGCAGCATGGACAGCGGGCCCACGGTGTCAAGCATACGGCGGCAGTCGCCCAGGAAGACGCGAGGGTTGTTGTCACGCGAGAAGACCATTAGGAGGATGCCGCCCACAACAACGCCAAAGGTCAGGCCAACAAGAGAACTGATCTTGGTGAAGAGGGCAAAAACCAGGGCAAAGCCGCCGATGCACAATGAGGGAACAAAGATCTTCATGCCGATCTTGTTGAAGTTGCCCTCCATCTCCTCGGCGGTCGGGGCGCCCTTGGTGCCCTTGCCCACCTGCTTGATGATGGGCGGGATGCACATGCAGACGAGAAGAGCGCCGGCGGCCCACTCGGGAATCCACTTGCCCACAACCAGAAGAATGCCCAGGATGCACCAGAAAGCGGCAGTGCCGGGGCGCTTCTCGTTGGTCTCGTCCTTGGCGTTGATGATGCCGGTGTAGAGGCACACCAGGCCGATGATGATGTAGACGACCTCAAGAAGCTTGTTGGACAAGGTCACGTCCGCGCTGGTGAAGTAGGTGATGAAGGCGTCCATTACTTCTCACCTCCGTTCGCGGCGGCAGCAGGTGCCGCGTGGTACTTCTTCATGAGCTTCTTGTCCACTACGTTGTAGTAGACGATAGCAACCAGAGTAGAGATGATGGCGACGGGGATCTCGACGGCGGCGATGTCGATCAGCTCGATGTTGTAACCAAGGTTAGCCAGCGTGGACTGGACGAGAAGACCACCGGAGCCGCCGACGAACAGGACCTGGCCAAAGAACCAGGTGACGTTCTCCATGCCGGCCGCCATGCCCTTGATCTGCTCGAGCTGCTCCTCGGCGATGGGCTGGCCATCCTCCTCGACGGCAGCCTGGGCCATCGGCATGATGACGGGGCGCACGAAGCCGGCGACGCCGCCGAAGCCCACGTTGAAGGCTGCGAAGATGACGCGGAAGACGCCGTAGGCAGCCAGGACCATGCCCGCGGTGGCGCCCTTGAACTTGGACATCAGCGCGGCCGCGGCCTGCTTAAGGCCGTTTCTCTCCAACGTGCCCGTGATGACGAAGGTCATCACAAAGATGAGCATCGAGCGGTTGGAAACAAAGGACTTGCCCATGGTGGACAAGAACGTCACGGGGTCCATGCCCGCGACAAGGGCGGTCGCGATGGCGGCCACCATGATGATGAGGATGGAGTCAAGCTTAAGCGCAAAGCCCACCACGACGATGAGAATGCCCAAAAGCTTGAGGAGCTCCATAGGATCCATAAGGCCCTCCTCTACTTGGGATTACAAGACTTGTGCAGTCTACACAAAAAACCAACGTTTGTCTTTTGGCGAGAAGGGCTTCTTTACAGACGGAAACAAAATCGCAGTTAAACGGACTTGTTTGTATCCGTTATGTTTCGAATTTTACATAAAGTTAGTTTATATGAACGCTCAGGTCAGCGAGAAGACCGCGGCGCGCTAGCGGCAGCCGCCGCAGGCCGCGCAGGCGCTCGGGGTTGCCGCAAGACCGCCGCGGGCCGTCTCGCGAAGGCTCGCGGGCAGGGCATGGCCAACCTCGCTCATGGCGTGGACCACCTCGTCGAAGGGAACGAAGAGCCCCACGCCCGAGAGCGCCAACTGCGCGCTGGAGAAGGCCGCGGCAACGCCGATGGCGTTTCTCGCCTGGCAGGGGACCTCGACGAGGCCGCCCACCGGGTCGCACACCAGGCCCAGCAGATTGGAGATGGCAAGCGAGCTGGCCGTCAGCGCCTGCTCGGGCGTGCCGCCCAGAAGCTGGGTGCAGGCAGCGGCGGCCATGGCGGCAGCGCTTCCCACCTCGGCCTGGCAGCCGCCCTCAGCACCTGCCACGCATGCGCCGGTCTGGATGTTGAGGCCAATCGAGGCCGCACAGTACAGGGCCTCCTTGATGGCGTCATCGCTGGCGCCCAGGTGGTCGGCCAGCGCCAGGACGCAGCCGGGCACAACGCCCGAGGACCCCGCCGTGGGCGCGGCCACGATGACGCCCATCGCGGCCGAGCGCTCGAGCACGGCCATGGCGCGGGCCACGGCGTCGGTCTGCACGTCTCCCATCAGGGACGCAGCAAACGAGGCCCCGGCGTCCTTGACCTGCTTGGCCTCTCCCCCAATAAAGCCGCCCAGCGACTTCTTGGGGTGCTCGATGGGAGCGCTCGTCTCGTCGCGCATGACGGATAACACGCGGTCCATGGCCGTGGCCGCCACGTCTGCGCCCACGAGCATCTCCTCGCGGGTCTGCATGACCTTGCCAATAGACATGCCCAGCTCGGCGCAGGCGTCCAAGAGCTGTGCGCCGTCGTCAAAAAGCTCCTCGGCCGTGACGCCGGGCGCCACCAGCGCGTCCGACCCAGCCAGCGAGACAAACGTGGCGTAGTCGACGTTCTCCAGCTTGCGCACGATGGGAAGCACGGTCTCGTCAGGGGCGCCGTCGGTCTCAAAAACGGTGTAGGCCTGGCCGCCTCGCTCAGTGCGATAAGTGCGACAGGTGGCGATGTTGACCTTTGCGTAAGCCAGAAGGTTGGCCAGCGCCGCCAGCACGCCGGGGACGTCGCGGTGCGCCACGAACAGAGTGGCGTAGCGGCCGGTGACCTTGACGCCCACGCCGTTGATGCGGCTCACGCGAACCTTACCGCCGCCCAGGCTCTCGCCGCGCACGGTGGCATGGGCGCCCGAGGCCGTCCGCATGTCGATGTCGACGGTGTTGGCGTGCATCGTGGCATCGTCTCCGCCAATGGCAAACTCAAAAGAGAGCCCGGCCTTCTTGGCCAGGTCAAACGCATCGCGAATACCCTCGTCGTCGGTCGACAGGCCCAGGATACCCGCCACCAGGGCGCGATCGGTGCCGTGGCCGTGGTAGGTGTGGGCAAAGCTGTTCCACAGGGTGAAGCGCACGCTGGTCACGGGCGCGTCCAAAAGCGAGGCGGCAACGGTCGCACAACGCAAGGCGCCTGCCGTGTGGGAAGAAGAGGGACCCACCATTACGGGGCCCAAGACCTCAAACGCCGAGGTGGTTGCCAGTGTCTGGGGCTTTCCCGCCATGATGTGTCTCCTCTCGCGCGGACCGCACGGCCCAAATCAACTGCAATGCAGGATAACGCAGTCGAGAAAAGACATGGCCGCGAAACCGCTCGCAGCCATGTCTTCTCGCTAAATGTGAATGATGCCCAAGGGACCGGGGCCTACGAGCCTCAGCCTAGTCCTCGCCGGCCTCGCCCGCGGCAGCCTCTGCCTGCGCGGCCTCGACGGCCGCGACCTTGCTGCGGTAGGCCGCCGCAATGATGTCCACGCAGCCCTGGCGCCCAAAGCGCGCGCGGTTGACCACCAGGTCCTTGTTGTCGTGCAGTCCGCACTTACCCTTGGAGTAGCGCTTGTAGAAGGCCTCGCGGCCCTTCTGCATCTTCTTGACGAGCTTCTTGGCCTTCTTCTCGTCCCATCCGCGCTTGCGCTGGACAATCTCGACGCGGGCCTCCAAGGGGGCCGTCACCAGCACGGCGATCTGGTTGGGGTTGTCGCGCAGGACGTAATCGGCCAGGCGGCCCTCGATGATGCAGGTCTTGGTGCCGAGGTCAAGAATGGTGTCGGCCACGTGGGCAAAGAGCTTGTCGGCGGCAGAGCGCGCATCCACGCGGTCGGGCAGGAAGGCGTAAAGCTCGGCCGCGCATCTCTCGTCGTATGCCGCGGCGTCGGCCACAGAAGAGCCGGCGCGCTCGGAGGCCCTTACCAGGACCTCGTTGTCATAAAACGGGATACCCAGCTCAAGCGAGAGCATCTTGCCGATCTCGTGGCCCTCGGCGCCAAAGTCGCGGGCAATGGTGATGACCACGGGGTAGTTCTCGACATCGGCAGAGACGGCGTCAGAATCGATGGTCATGGTTTTCTCCTTAGCTAAAGGGCGCCCAAGCCCGCCTTGCGGGGAAGAGTTCGCAAGACGGGCCAGGACATGTTGCTTTAAGCGGCCACAACGCGGCGCTGGTAAGCACGAACAAGAAGGGAAATGCCAAAGTTGAGGGCAAAGTAAAGCAGGAAGACGAAGCCGTAGACGAGAAGGACGCCCTCGAGCCCGGTGGTCTTGGCCATGACGACGCGCGAGCAGTACATGAACTCGGCCACGTTGATGCCGGCGAGATACGACGAGTCCTTGATCACCGTGGTGCACTGGGAGAACAGGGCCGGGATGATCGTCTTGAAGGTCTGCGGCAAGATGACGTAGGCCATGGTCTGGAAGAAGCCGAAGCCCTGCGAGCGGGCGGCCTCGAACTGGCCCTTGGCGATGGAGTT
>CAVDXJ010000029.1:0-9792 GCA_963612765.1 Oscillospiraceae bacterium | reverse complement strand
GTTTTAAATCCGTGCTGCGCGGCGAGAGCGATGATTGGCACGGCGTGTCGGCGACCGGTCCTGTTCGCGTTGAGGTTGATGAAGGCAACGCGCGCTACTACTCCGTTGACGGCAGCTTGATTGAGCGTAACGGAGACCAGAGAAGACTCCTCTCCCTGTGGTACGACGGGGCGCCGCGGAGTCCTTACAATATCTGGGACGTTGGCGGCAAGACGCTGGACGTGACCGTCCCCGATGGCGTCACGGCGCTGGCCTCGCATTGCGTCTCCGCGACGGACGGATACAGCTTCAACCTCACCCTGCCGGACTCGTTGACAACGGTGGAGGAGGAGGCATTTTGGATAGAGGGCGGCCAGAGATGCGCAGAACTGCACTTTAGCTCTATCAACGTCCCTGCCGGTCTTGTCGACGTTTGCGTCGACTTTTGGGATGGCTGTGTCGACGTTTCACTCGGTTATGTTGAGGACGGCGACGAGGGGACAGAGCTCGTCGAGTGCGCGATGCGGATCGACCCCGATAATCCGCGCTTCTTGTTGGTTGGCAAGACCTTCTACGACAAGACCATGATCAGCGACGAAGCCCTGCTTAACAAGAGGCCGTCGGGAGAATGGACGCAAGCCGGGGGCTCGTCTGACGATGATTGCGATCAGTGGGCCGAGGTGTCGTTTGCCGATCCGTTTGATTCTGCGTTCGGCTTCGCGCCAAAGATGTTCAGCGTCGACTCCCTTACCTTTGGCGAGGGCAAGAGGGCTTCCGGCCCCGAGTTCTCGGTCGCGGTGCCCGACGGGTGGCGCGTGTTCTGTGCTCGCGAGGAGGGTGAGCGGCCCTTCAGGGCATATGCGGACCGGACTGTGCTCTGGGACGACATTGACGAGGGCGAGTACGCCTACGACGGCTTGTTCTATTGCCTGCTTCCGGGGGCCGCGAACGAAGACGTCAAGGCCGCTCTCCAAGATCACGGTATCGATGAATTCGTCCGCGCCTTTAGGAGGTTTGCGTATGACGGCGACGCGAACCCTATGGCCGCGAGGATCAAGCGCTTCGACATCGTTCGCGGCAAGAACTGCTACGTAATGGTTGCCGACGACCGTCCTTACGACGAGGGGTATTGTGTTCAGATCTGGCCGTGTACCCCGTTCTCCAGTGATTACGTGAGGCTTAACTGCCCCAACCAGAGCAGCGACGACACCGACGCCGCGTTTGATAAGGCGCTCGAGATTGCCAAGAGCGTCGAGGTGGCGCACCCGTTCGTGTGTGACGTGAGCGCTGCTGTGGAGAAGTGCGCAAGTGAGAAAGTGGGCGCTGACGAGTTCGTGCGGGCGGTTGCCGGCCTCGTGGCGGCGCTCGACATGGCGCGTAGGCTTGAGCGTGAGGCCGTTGACCAGCGGTTCCTTCGGGAAGCTAAGCAGAAGATGGCCGCCGGTGAGGTCCCTATCGAGCAGATAAAGGATTGGAACCACCATGTGATTCTCGATTACTACTCCGACTTTGCCGAGCGCGTGATCCACTATGTGTTCGAGCTTATGGATGCCTATGCGTTCCAGAAGGCGAGCGGGGTCTCGAAGGACGAGGCGCAAAAGATGATCGGCGCCATTGACGGCGCGATGACGCTATTTGATGCTCGTCTCACAGATGGCGATCCCTCTGAGCAGGCCGCGATTGACGCGCTTGGCAACGTGAGGAAGCCTGTCGATTGGCCAAGGCTGCGCGCAATGATCGACACGGAGATGCGCGCGCTGGGCATGGAGGTGCCCGAGAGGGATGATGACCCGGACGGGCCGGATGGGCCGGGCGGTCCGGGCGCGGCGGAGACCACTGAAATGACGGACGTGCCGGACGCGGAAGATGAGCCGGCGACGTCGGACGCTGCGGCGGTCGAGCAGCACCTCGATGGGGGAGGGCAAGCTGCGGAAAACCGTGCGGCAGGTCCTCGCTGCCAAATCGACCAGGCGTTCTTTGCCATCACGATGCTCTCCGGGGATTGGATCTGGTTCAACGCGACGCAGATCAGCTGGGACGGTGAGCACCATGCCTGTGCGGGCGCAGACATCAATGCGGATAAGATATCTGAGTTCGGCGCGTTTCTCGCCGATGAATTCCCTGGATGCTTTGCCTCTATGTTCGAGGCGAGGAGCTTCTTCGTTAAGCTCGCTCGCGAGCTCGAGCGCGACGAGGCCCTTCGCGTCCCGCGTGAGATGGTCGCGCCGGGGCTGCGCGAGGCTTTGGGTGAAGGCGACCTCACGGGTTTGACGCTGCTCAACCTCGCCGCGTGCGGCGGCGCGTTCACGCTGCGGAGAAGGGGCGATCAATATCTTCTCATCTATGACTTGCGCCTCGCCAACGGAATCCCCGGGTTCTTCGATCTGTGCGCCCGCATGGTCTGGGATCTGAGGTCTATGAACCCGAGCGGGGTGGGTACGGCCGATCTCAGCCCGTTCACCCTTGCCTTTGCCGGCTCCCGCAATATCGATGCCGACGAGTTTATCGGCGACGTGCGCGAATCCGTTCCCGGCGCCCAGCAAAGTCCGATGGTCCTTCAAATCTATGAGGAGCCGGTGGTCAGGGTTTATGCGTCGGGTCCCGAGGATGCATCTCCTGTTAATGACGGCGCAGGGGAGCAACCCGAGCCGGTTGAGGAACCCGACCCGGTGGTGCAACCCGAGCCGGCGGAAGAGCTTGAGCTTCCCATAGAGGGGCCTGCCCTCGGCTTAATCGCGAGCGATCTTCCCGGGCAGCTGGTTGATTGCCTTGCGATGTGCCTACGCAACGTCGTGGGCTTCGACTTCTTTGGGGCTACGTTTGATTGGCTCAGGGAGGTTTCTCTCGCCGAGTTCGACGCTGGCGAGTGCGAGGCTGCCTGCAGGCTTGCCGTTCAGGCTCTAAGGGCCCAGGCGTTCAAGGGCGCCGACCCCGAGGATCTTGAGCTTATGCAGCTGGAGGCGGAATCTCTTGTTGTTGACCTGAACTCCGTCCACGGCTTTGACCTCCAGGGATCTTTGCTTCTTGAAGCCCAAAAATCAAGCGCAGAAGAACTTGCGATTGGTAGGGGAAGGCAGGTTGCCGGCACGCATTTGGTCGACGCCTTGTCTCAGGTGTATTGGTCGGCTGCGACACAGCTGGTCGACGTGCTTATAGAGATGGTCTACGCAAAGTCTAAGGCTGAGTACGAAAGGGATCTGGAGTCCTGGGAAGAGGAGGTCGATGAGCTGAGGGAGGTCTCTGCTGCGGTGGTGGCAAGGGCCGACAAGATCGATTCAGAACATTTCTACGCGTCCAGGCGTGAGAGGGACCTGCGCAAGAAGGCCGACAAGCTGTCCGACGTCGTCTTTGATGTTGCTGCCTGCGACAAGGATATCGAGCATCAGACGAGTACTGCCGCACACTGCGATGCGCTCATTGCCAAGAAGGAAGAGGAGCTCGCTGCCCTGAAACCTTGGGCGTTTATCCAAAAGGGAAAGCTCAAGGAAGAGATTGAGGAAAGAAGGAAGGAGCGTGAGAATTCGATATCTAAGGTCGCTCAATTGCGTGATAAGAGGGCGGCCAGGATCGATTCGCTTGGGAAGGGGGATTTGACCTTGGACCAGCTCCGCTCACTTAAGGAAGATGCCGAGCGAGAACTCGCCATGGCAAGTGAGGAAGCGGCGAGATGCGCCTTGCGGTGTGCTGCGGCAAAGGAGGAGGCTAATGAGGCAAAACGGGCAGTGAATCGTCACTTGCTACAGGGGCCTGATGAGCGAACTTGCCCGCACAGGAACTTAAGACAGCTGTTGTGGCGCCCAGCGGTTGGCGTTAGGTGACCCGATGGAAAAGTTGATATTCTTACGAACACATGTTCATTGCTATGGTACACTTGTTCTTAAGCTACGAGGTAGCCAGAGCTGCACGGAGGCCCCCAATGGTACGTGTATGCGGGTGACGGCAAGGCCGTTGCACTGGCGAGCCCCGCGCAGGCACGCGCCCCCTGTGCGCCAGCAGAATAAAAGCTGGCATCCAATTCCATTAGCTGTTTTATATACCGTGGATGAACGGGGTGCTTAACTATGCCTAAGAATGCCAACGAGATCGTTCTGTTCGAGTTCTCTGACGAGCAGGTGTCCTTGCCTGTGAGCGTTGATCAAGAGACCGTTTGGCTCACGCAAGCGCAAATGGTCGAGTTGTTTGGTCGCGATCAGTCTGTCATCGCAAGGCATATTAAGAATGTTTTCTCCGAGGGGGAGCTTGATAAAGAGAGCAGTATGCAAATTTTGCATAATTGCAGCTCAGACCGTCCAATTGCTTGCTACAACCTCGACGTCATTATCTCCGTCGGCTATCGAGTCAAGTCACGTCGTGGCGTCGAGTTTAGACGTTGGGCCACAGGCGTCCTTCGCGAGTACGTAATGAAGGGCCATGCCGAGAACCGTCGTCGGCTCGAACAGCTTGGGCAGATCGTGAGCGTGATGGGCCGCGTGCCGGAGTCTCTTGGCGCATCGGACATTCTTGCTGTGGTCAAGGCCTATACAGGCGCGCTTGATCTTCTCGACGACTACGACCATCAGTGCGTGGGGAAACCGCAGGGAAGCGGTCAGGCTGTCCGCGTCCTAGAGTACGACGAGTGCCGTGAGCTTATTGAGTCCATGAGGTTCGTTGGCGAGAGCAGCTTGTTTGGCGTCGAGAAGGACGGGTCTTTCAAGTCGAGTATCGCGGCCATCTACCAGAGCTTTGCCGGTCAAGATATTTACCCGAGCCTTGAGGAGAAGGCCGCGAACCTGCTTTACTTTGTGACGAAAAATCACTCGTTTCTTGACGGCAACAAGCGAATTGCCGCCTCACTGTTCCTTTACTTCCTTGATGTAAACGGAGCGCTATGGGTGGATGGCCGCAAGCGGGTGCCGGATAGCGTCCTTGTGGCCGTGACTATCATGATCGCCGAGTCCAACCCTAAGGAGAAAGAGGCTATGGTTGCTCTTGTCATGAGTTTTCTCTCGCCGCAGTTCACGTGATCTCTTAAGCGGCCCCGCGCTATCGCAGGCTTAACTGGACAACCTGTTGACCAGGGATTTTAGGGCGATTCGCAAGAGTGGCGATGTTACTATTTGTCCTACAAGGAACCAACTTTAGCGGATTGGAGCCGACCATGACCGAGAGCAAGCGCGAGCTTACCAACCAGGAACTCGACAACGCGTGCGGCGGAGATTCCGATATCACTCTCCTTGACATTGGGCGTGCCACCTCGATAGTCGAGAACAGCAAGGGGCACAGGGTCGGCGAGTATATTGACGGCATCCTCTATTACCAGCCTTGCGAAGTCTGCAAAAAGCCACTGTGGCTCAACATATACAAATGGGATTGCGCCCAGGGCCACTTTGAGACCCTATGGCCAACCCTTGTGCCCTGGACCGGCACCGAGGAGGACCTTAAGGCCGCGTCGCTTTAACCGTTCTTGCGCTGAGCCTTACGATTTGGCGCTTGTCGGAAACAAAAGGGGTTCTCGCTTTAGGAATCTGGGGTTGTCGGAAACAAAAGGGCTTCTCGTTTTACGTTTAGGGGGTTGTCGGAAGGAAAAGTGTTCCGACAACCCCTTTAACGTGCAATTTTGCCGTCACGGGCTTCCGACAACCCTCA
Source organism: Oscillospiraceae bacterium (assembly GCA_963612765.1). Taxonomy (GTDB): domain Bacteria; phylum Actinomycetota; class Coriobacteriia; order Coriobacteriales; family Atopobiaceae; genus Paratractidigestivibacter. Next base: position 4,188 of record CAVDXJ010000029.1, on the reverse strand, counting down.
AAACATAAAGACGGAGAAGCTCGATTTTCCGACAACCCTCAAAACGCAAGAGCGTCGCGCGTCCGTCTCGTGTAAAAGTCACCCCGGTCGAACTTTTTCCTTGGTTTGGGTTGAATTTTGCACGAGTTAGTACTAGGTTACTTAACGACTGTAATGTTTACTCGGGCCAACTTTTCATCGGCGGGCGGTTTGAAAACGCCCGTGAACGATGGGGCTAGGAGGAAAAATGTCTCTGGAGGGCGCAATGCAAGGTGTGGCAACCACTTCCGCGGCACCGGTGAGCGTTTCTGGTGTCCTTCCGCTCGCCATGCTCGGCGAGGACGAGACGGCGATCGTCTCCAAGGTCAAGGGCGGCCAGGAGCTTCGCAAGCACCTCTCTGACCTCGGCTTGGTCGAGGGCGCAGAGGTCACGGTCATCTCGCGCGTCAACGGCGACGTCATCGTCAACGTCAAGGGCGCGCGCCTGGCCCTCAACCGCACGATGAGCTCGCACATCATGGTGGCCCTTTAAGGCCATCGCAGTCGTGCGCGCTTCTCGACGCCGTTTAACTGGGTTTCAATAACGCGGCCCGGCCGACTTTGGCCGGGCCGCAAGGAAAGAAGGGAAATCAATGGCAACTCTTAAGGATGTGAAGGTGGGCCAGAGCGCGACCGTCGCCAAGCTCAACGGCACCGGCGCCCTCAAGCGCCGCATCATGGACATGGGTCTTACCAAGGGCACCCGCGTCTACGTTAAAAAGGTGGCTCCCCTGGGCGACCCCATCGAGATCACCGTGCGCGGCTACGAGCTCTCCATCCGTCTTGACGAGGCCGCCAACGTCGACGTCACCGACGTCAAGGACGGCGAGTAGCCCCTAAGGTTTGCCCTGGTAGCGAACCTTTTTTAATGGCTATCAAGTTACCGTTATCTAACTGCCGGGCGCATCTCGGCGGTTGATTGTTTCGAGCAAGGAAAGGCTAGGAATGGCAGAAACCTTCATTGGTCTCGCGGGCAACCCCAACTGCGGCAAGACCACGCTCTTCAACGAGCTGACCGGTTCAAACGGTTACGTGGGCAACTGGCCCGGCGTCACCGTCGAGAAGAAGCAGGCCAAGTGGCGCGCCGATAAGGACGTCACCTTCGTTGACCTGCCGGGCATCTACTCGCTGTCCCCGTACACCCCCGAAGAGGTCGTCTCGCGCGACTACATCGTCAACGAGCGCCCCGATGCCCTCATCGACCTCATCGACGTGACCAACCTCGAGCGCAACCTTTACCTGGCCACCCAGGTCCTCGAGGCCGGCCGTCCCGTGGTCATCGGCCTCAACATGTGTGACCTGCTCAAGGAGCGCGGCGACCAGGTCGACACCAAGAAGCTCTCCGAGCGCCTGGGCGCCCCCGTCATCGAGGTCTCGGCCCTGCGCAACACCAACATCGACGAGCTCGTGAAGACTGCCGTGGCCGCCAAGACCCCCGCGACCGGCACCAAGTGCTTCTCGGCCGAGGTCGAGGAGGCCCTGGCCAAGATCGCCGAGAAGATCGGCGACGCCTGCGAGCCCGAGCTTGTTCGCTGGTACTCCATCAAGGTCTTCGAGCGCGACGCCGAGGCCATCAAGCCGCTGTCCTTGTCCAAGGAGCAGCTCGCGGCCATCGAGCCCGTGATCGAGGCCGTCGAGAAGTCCCGCGACGACGACTCCGAGTCCATCATCACCTCCGACCGCTACGACTGGATCTCCCAGACCATGGCCGAGTGCGTGAAGAAGGCCCCCAAGAAGCTCACCACTTCCGAGAAGATCGACAAGATCGTCACCAACCGCATCCTCGGCCTGCCGATCTTCGTCTGCGTCATGGTGCTGGTCTACTACATCGCCATCTCGACCGTGGGCACCGCCGGCACCGACTGGGTGAACGACAACCTCTTTGGCGACGGCTTCTTTGTGAACGGCGCTTCTCAGCAGCAGTACGAGGCCGATCACGAGGCTTGGGCCGACAACCACTACGGCGACCAGGTGACGGGTTACGTCGCCGCCGCCGTCGAGCAGAGCCTCTTCACCGAGGACGAGGCCACCGAGGCCACCGACGCCTCCGACTCCCTTGCCGAGGGCTCTGAGGACGCCGACCTGACCACCGTCATCAATGACTTCGCGGCCGCCTGCAAGAAGGCCGGCGTCGTTGCCAAGAACGTGCCCGTGACCGACGAGGACGGCAACGAGACCGGCGAGGTCATCGCCTCCGTCGACGCCGACGACTTCCTGGCCGCCGTCGAGGGCGTCGCCAGCGAACCCGCCATGGAGAACTACGACGGTTTCGTGCCCTCCATCCCCACCGCTGTCGAGGGCTGGCTCACCAACATCGGCGCCTCTGATATGGTCATCGACCTCGTGGTCAACGGCATCGTCGGCGGCGTGGGCTCGGTCTTGGGCTTCATCCCGCAGATGTTCGTCCTCTTCGTCCTTCTCTGCTTCCTCGAGGACTGCGGCTATATGTCGCGCGTCGCTTTTGTCATGGACCGCGTCTTCCGTCGCTTTGGCCTTTCCGGCAAGTCCTTCATCCCGATGCTGATCAGCTCCGGCTGCGGCGTTCCCGGCGTCCTTGCCACCAAGACCATCGAGAACGAGAAGGACCGCCGTATGACGGCGATGCTCACCACGATGATCCCCTGCGGCGCCAAGACCCCGATCATCGCCCTGGTCATGGGCGTGCTTGTCGGCGGCTCCGACGCCTGGTGGGTCGCCCCGATGTTCTACTTCATGGGTATCGCCGCGATCATCATCTCTGCCATCATGCTCAAGAAGACCAAGCCCTTCCAGGGCGAGCCCGCTCCTTTTGTGATGGAGCTCCCCAACTATCACTTCCCGACGTTCAAGTCCTGGTGGCTGCACGTCTGGGAGCGCGTCTCCTCCTACATCAAGAAGGCCGCTACCATCATCTTCGCGGCTTCCGTCGTGGTGTGGTTCCTCTCTAGCTTCGGCTTCGCCAACTGGCTCGGCGGCAACGGCGCCTTTGGTTACCTTGCCGGCATGGAGGACGTGCCCTTGAACTCCGCCGACTACTCGCTGCTCGCCGTCGTCGCCGGCGCCCTGGGCTTCATCTTCGCGCCTCTCGGTTGCGACTACTGGCAGGCAACCGCCGCCTCCATCAGCGCCCTTATCGCCAAGGAGAACCTCGTCTCCACCTTTGGCACCCTCTACGGCCTGGGCGGCGCGACCGAGAACTCCGTGTCCATGTGGACCGGCTTCGCGGCCATGTTCACCGATGCCTTTGGCGTCATGCACGTCGGCGCCATGTGCGCGTTCGTGGCCTTCAACATGCTCGACGCCCCGTGCTTCGCCGCCATGGGCACCATCCGTCGCCAGATGGACGACGCCAAGTGGTTCTGGTTCGCCATCGGCTACCAGTGCGTCTTTGCCTGGGTCGTGGGCCTGATCATCAACCAGCTCTGGGAGCTCTTCGTGCTGGGTAACTTTGGCTTCTGGACCGTCGTCGCGTTCGTGGCCCTGGCCGGCATCCTCTTCCAGCTCTTCCGTCCGGCTCCTAAGTACGACAAGACCGACGACAAGATCTTGACCAGCCTCACCGAGGCATAAGGCACCTCGCCTTTTCGGCCCAGATCGTTTAACGGCGCGCCGCCGACGCTTCACTTATGTGGTGTCGGCGGCGCGTTTCTTCTCTCGCGCACCAAATCTTTGCTTACGTTTGGAGTTCCCGACCAGATGATCAGCTTGTCATCGATACACGAGTCGCGCGGTGGCGCGCTCGAGCCTGTGGCCGCGGGCTGCCGCGTCTTTGCCGTGGGTACCGGCGAGAGGCACTCGCTTGCGCGCGTCGTTGGCGAGGCGGCGGACGGCGGTTGCCGCGCGGCTGTTCGCTGCTGCCGCGGCTCGCTTGTCGCGGACGACGAGCGCGTGGGCGTCGGGGCTTGCCTTGAGTGGGGAAAAGGGGTCGACGTGCGGGTCGAGGAGTCCCCCGTGCAGGCGATTGCCGTTGTGGGTCGCGCCGATGGGGACGAGCAGGCGCGCGTTGCCGTTCATGCCCCGGGAACCCGGGTGGCCCAGGCCTTCGATGATGTGGCTGTTGCCTGGCTTGCGGGGGACGACGATGCGCTGGCCCTGCGGGTGGGCGAGATTGCCGCGCGCTGTTGGCAAGATGGCGAGAAGACCCGGGCGACTACTGCGTGGCGGCGGGTTGCCTACGGGGCGCGTGAGGCC
>CAVDXJ010000028.1:0-9795 GCA_963612765.1 Oscillospiraceae bacterium | reverse complement strand
CGTGGTCTCCTCGCCACGTTAAACAGGGGAACCGTCAAATTGAATTGACGACACTTATTCTTATGAGCCTCTGGCTCTCGCTGCTTAATTTACTAGCGGCCGTCAATGCGGGGATCGCTCCCGTTCCCGCGGCGACGTCATTTTAGGGAGATGCTCGCGCGGACGTGGCTGGTATGCCGCGCGATAAGATTGAACCGGCTGGGATGCCAAGCGCGTGTCGTTGGGTGCGCGGCATCTAAGATCTAACCATCGACTGAGCCTGGAGACACCTATCAGGGGTTTGCTTTGGACCGGAGTTCGATTCTCCGCACCTCCACCACACGCGATGCGGCCCGGCGTTCGTTCATGCGAGCGCCGGGCCGTTTTTTGTTTTGGGGCCGGGGCCGCGGGGTTGCCCCGGCCCGGTACAATAGGGGCGTTATAGCCGAGAAGAGCTCGCGAGGGCGAGCCGTCGATTGCCTGGGAGACTGCCATGCTGAGAAGAAATATCGCCGGCGGGGGCGCTGCGTTGCTCCTTGCCGCTTGCGTTGCCGTGGCTGGGGCGGGCTGCTCGTCGCAGTTGTCGTCTGGCGGGAGCGCCGCCGGGGATTCCTCGCAGACGGAGGCCGCGGCGCCAGAGCCCACCGTCGAGGCCGTCGCCGCCGACCTGTATCGCGAAGCGATTGCGAGTCCCGCGTCCTACTTTGAGAATAAAGGCCTGGACAGCGCGGTTGTTCAGGGCGCCCAGTACACCTATGCGCTGGCCAAGGTTGAGAACCTCGACGCGCCCGCGTTGCTCCTTTGCGCGCACAGCGACGAAGCCCAGTGGGGCGGGATCGACGTCGTGAGCGTTCTTTACGTTGACGCCAAAGGCGAGCTTGCCGATTACGGCAACACGCTTTCGAGGGGCGTCGCAAGTGTGGGCGGCTACCGCGGCGAGATTTACGCCTCGGCCTACGCAGACGGGCTTCTCACCAGCGAGGTTAGCTCTGCAACGGGCTCTGTTGCCTACGCGCGTCTTTCGTTTGACGGCCAGGCGTGGGCGCGCCGCCAGGTCTACACCGGTAAGTTGATGCTGGAGACGGCCTGTGCGGCACCGATCGAGGCCGAGCAACGCGAGCTTACCTGGACCTCTGTTGACGACTCGAGCGTGTTGGACACGCTGGCGGACGGGACGTGGACAAGCAGCGTCGACGCGTCTGCCGCGGATGCCGCGACGTCTGCCCAACAGGCGGGCCTGCAGGTTTTGACGGGCACCCTGCGCGTCCTTGACACCAACGGCTTGTGTGCGCTGCAGGGCGTGAGCGATCCCAGCCCGGGATACCCCCAGGCCAACGCCTTTACCGTGCTTGTATTTGACGAGAAGACCCAGGTCACGGCCCAAAACGGCGACGGCGACGGCAGCTCGACGGGGGAAGCGAGCATGATTTTGCTTGCCAGGGACGATGCGGCGTGGAACGCCTACGACGGCCAACGCGTCACGATCGCGACCGACCCCATCGCTACCTGGTGGCCCTCCGACGCGAGCCTGCCCCTGGGCCAGCCCAAGGTCGCGGCGTTCACCGTCCTTAGTGAGTAGGCGCCGGCACCGGGCCGGGTTCTTCTCGCTGCATGGCTGCTAGTTTTGGGGGCCTTGTCAGTGGATTTTGCGGCCCCATTGAGATGCTGTGAAATGTACAGCTTATCTACCTGCGGTTTTGTGAGTGGGGTTTCTCGGTGATGACGTCTTGGCACCCACAAACCACTGACGTGCCGGGTAAAACTAGCAAGCCGGGGCTCGTCGTTGGCGTAAGCGGCGAGAAAGGCACCGCGGCCAGGCGGGTAGAATGAGAGAATCGCTGACCACCCGCTATGCATGGAGGAAACCATGAGCTCTGATATCGCATTTGACGCGCAGGCACCCGTGGAGAAGACCGACGTCCCGGCGTTGGTACTTGAGGGCGGCGGGTTTCGCGGGATGTTCACGGCCGGCGTCCTGGACGTCCTGATGGAGCGCGGCCTCACGGATTTCTCCAGCATCTGGGGCGTCTCGGCGGGCGCGATGAACTCGGTGAGCTTCAAGAGCGGCCAGATTGGGCGCACCATGCGCGTCATGCTGGCCTTTCGCGACGACAAGCGCTTTATGAGCTTCCTCTCGTTTGCCAAGACCGGCGACATCGCGGGCGGCGAGTTTGTCTACGACAAGGTCCAAAACCACCTGGATCCCTGCGACAACGACGCCTTTGAGGCCAACCCCATCCCGCTGTGGGCCGTGGCCTCCGACGTCACCTTTGGCACACCGGCCTATCTACCTGTGGTTCATTTGCCCGAGGACGCACGCAAGGTGCGCGCCTCGGCAAGCTTGCCGGGTGTCTCGAACATCGTCGAGATCGACGGCCACCGCTACTTGGATGGCGGCACTACCGACGCGATTCCCTATGCCGTGGCGATGGGCCTTGAGGGCTCGCGCCCCGTCGAGGGCCACGCGCCGGCCAATCGCGCCCTGGTCGTTCTTACCCAGGACCGCGGCTACGAGAAGACCAACTCGACCGAGTCGATGATCATCCGCTCGCGCCGCTACGACAACTTCCCTTATTACGTCGAGGCCCTCGAGAGCCGCTACCGGCGCTACAACGCCTGCCGAGAAAAGCTGTGGGAGCTGGAGCGCCAGGGTAAGTGCCTGGTCATCGCACCCGAGAAGCCGGTGACCGTCAAGACCACCGAGCACGAGGGCGCGCCTTTGCTGGACCTCTACCTGCAGGGTCGCCGCCAGGCCGAGGCCCGTCTCGCCGAGATCGACGAGTTCCTGCGCGTCGACGAGCCCGAAACCGCGTCCGTCGTCGACTAGTCGCCCCTCTCGCCGCCGAGAAACCCGCTTGCGCCGCCGCGTGCGCCCCAGTTTGTGGAGCGCACGTGGTGGCGCTTTTCTCGGCAAAAACACAGGCTCAACCTAAACCCGCTGCGCTATACTCATAAGGCTTTTTCCACTAGGGCCCCGTAATCTCTAAAAGAAATAGCACCTGGCGGCTTGTCCAGAAGCTGTCAATCACACATGTTTGTAGGAGGAGTCAAGTGAAGAAATCGACTCATTACGCCAAGGCTGGCGAGGTCGAGCGCAAGTGGGTGTTGATCGACGCAGAGGGCGCTACCCTCGGCCGTCTGGCTACCACCGCTGCCATGATTCTGCGCGGTAAGAACAAGCCCCAGTTCACCCCCAACGCCGACACCGGTGACTTTGTCGTTATCGTCAACGCCGACAAGGTTGTTCTCACCGGCAACAAGGCCGACCAGAAGCGCTACTGGCGCTACTCCGGCTATCTCGGTGGCCTCAAGTTCGAGTCCTTCCGTGAGGCTATGGCTAAGCACCCCGAGCGCGTGATCGAGCACGCCGTGAAGGGCATGCTCCCCAAGACCACCCTTGGCCGCCAGCAGGGCACCAAGCTCAAGGTCTACGCTGGTCCCGAGCACCCGCACACCGCTCAGAACCCCGTTAAGATCGACTGGAGGGCATAACCCATGGCTGAGAACACCGCTGTTTATTGGGGCACCGGTCGCCGCAAAGAGGCTACCGCCCGCGTTCGTCTTGTCCCCGGCACTGGCAAGTTCATCGTCAACGGCCGCGACGCCCTTAACTACTTTGGTCGTCAGCAGCTCGTCGACAACGCGCTTGCTCCGCTCAAGCTGACCGAGACCGCTGATCGTTTTGACGTCCTCGCCAACTGCGATGGCGGCGGCATCAACGGCCAGTCCGGCGCTTGCCGTCTGGGCATCTCCCGCGCTCTCCTCGAGGCTGGCGAGTACCGCGCCGACCTCAAGAAGGCTGGCTTCCTTACCCGCGACGCCCGTGCGGTCGAGCGTAAGAAGTACGGCCTCAAGAAGGCTCGTAAGCGCCCGCAGTTCTCGAAGCGCTAGTCCTTCGAGGCAGCACCTTTGCTTTTTGGGGCTTGTCGGCATTGGTTCGACAAGCCCTTTTCTTATCTTTGGAGGAAAAGGCAATGAAGTACTTTGGTACCGACGGCTTTCGCGGCCGCGCCAACGAGGGGCTAAACGTCGAGCACGCCTTCAAGATCGGCCGCTTTGTGGGCTGGTATTACGGCGCCCGTCAGGGCAAGAAGGCCCGCGTCATCATTGGCAAGGACACCCGTCGCTCGAGCTACATGTTCGAGAGCGCGCTTATCTCGGGCCTGGTGGCCTCTGGCGGCGACGCCTACATGCTGCACGTCATCCCCACGCCCGGTGTCTCCTACGAGGTCGTCGACGGCGCATTTGACTGCGGCGTCATGATCACCGCCTCGCACAACCCCTACACCGATAACGGCATCAAGCTGGTCAACCGCGAGGGCTACAAGATGGACGAGGACGTCCTCGAGCTCATCGAGGAGTACATCGACGGCGGCAGCGAGGTGCCCCTGGCCACCGAGGACAACATCGGTTGCACCGTCGACTACATGCAGGGCCGCAACCGTTACATCGCGAGCCTCATCGCCAGCTGTGGCTTTTCTCTGCAGGGCCTGAAGATTGGCCTGGACTGCGCAAACGGCTCGGCCTCTTCTGTGGCCCGCCCGGTCTTTGACGCCCTGGGTGCCGAGACCCACGTGATCAACAACGCTCCCAACGGCTTCAACATCAACGTCGACTGCGGCTCGACCCACATCGACCAGCTGCAGCGTTTTGTGGTGCAGAATGGCCTTGACGTGGGCTTTGCCTACGACGGCGACGCCGACCGCTGCCTGGCCGTCGACGAGCGCGGCCATGTGGTCGACGGCGACCTGATCTTGTACGTGTGCGCCTGCTACATGAACAAGCACGGCCGCCTGGCCAAGCAGACGGTTGTCCCTACGGTTATGTCTAACTTCGGTTTCTTCCGCGCGCTGGACGAGGCGGGCATCTCTTACGAGAAGACCGACGTGGGCGACAAGAACGTCTACGCCTGCATGCGCGAGAACGGCTTTACCCTGGGCGGCGAGCAGTCTGGGCACGTGATCTTCTCCGAGCTTGAGAAGACCGGCGACGGCATCATGACGTCCCTGCGTATCATGGAGGCCCTGCGTGCCGAGCGCGAGAAGCTCTCGGAGCTCACGCGCCCGGTCAAGCTCTACCCGCAGCAGCTGGACAACATTCGCGTGACCGACAAGGACGCCGCGATGGACGCACCCGAGGTCAAGGAGGCCGTTGAGGCTGCCGAGAAGTTCCTCGAGGGCAACGGCCGCGTGCTGGTGCGCGCGTCCGGCACCGAGCCGTTGGTTCGCGTGCTGGCAGAGGCCCCCGACGAGAAGCTGTGCGCCGAGGCCAACGCCATCGTGATCGCTGCTTTGGAGAAGTACCGCGCGTAGCTGCGGGTTCTTCTCTGTTGCAACGTTGTACTTGTGCCGACCTCGGGCGCGTCCCGGGGTCGGTTTTTTGTGGCGCGGGGCTGCCCCTTGTGGCGATAGGGTGGCGTTTTGCCGGGGAGGGGGAATAACTGCTAAACTTGACTGGTCACTTTGGAAAGATACCAGTTGCCCGCAGGCATACAAGTAGCCCCGCGGGCGCGCGACATTGGGGGACATAACATGTGCGGAATCGTTGGCTACACCGGTCGTGACCAGGCAGTTGGCTATCTTATCGAGGGCCTGAAGACCCTTGAGTACCGCGGCTACGACTCGGCGGGCGTCGAGGTCCTGTCTACCGACGGCCAGCTCCACGGCGTGAAGTGTGCTGGCCGTGTGGCCATTTTGGAGGAGCGCTGCGCCACGGCCAACCTGGTGGGCACCACGGGCATCGCCCACACGCGCTGGGCCACCCACGGTGCGCCTACCGATAAGAACGCCCACCCGCACCGCGACTGCTCGGGCCGCATCGCCATCGTGCACAACGGCATCATCGAGAACTACCGCGAGCTGCGCGCGGCGCTTTCCCGCGCGGGCCACGAGTTTGCCTCTGACACCGACTCCGAGGTCATCGCGCACCTGATCGAGGACGCGTGGACCGGCCCCGCCAAGGGCGACCTGTTGCTGGCCGTGCGCAACGCTTGCCGTCGCCTGCAGGGTTCCTGGGCCATCGCGGCCGTGTGCGCCGACACCCCCGGCGAGCTGATCGTTGCCCGCAACGGAAGCCCGCTTGTTGTGGCCTCCACGCCCGACGGCGCCTACTGCGCCTCTGACGTGACGCCGCTGGCCAGCGTCACTTCTCACGTCATCCAGCTTGAGAACAACCAGTTCGCGCGCTTGCGCCAGAGCGGTGAGGTCACCGTCTACGACGCCGACGGCCTGGTTGTGGACTCGCCGTCTGCCATCGACATCGACTGGGACGCCTCGGCGGCAACCTTGGGCGGCTACTCCGACTTCATGGCCAAAGAGATCGCCGAGCAGCCTGAGGCCGTGGAGCGCCTGTTAGCCGACCGCCTGGGTGACAACGGCATCCAGCTCGACGAGCTGCACATGAGCGAGGACGAGCTTGCCTCCGTCGACCGCATTTTCCTTATCGCCTGCGGCACGTCCTACCACGTGGGTCTCATTGCCAAGACCTATATCCAGACCTGGACAAAGGTGCCTGTGACCTGCGCGTATGCGTCTGAGTTCAACTACGACCAGGACATCTTGGTGACCAAGAACACCCTGTGCGTCATCATCACCCAGTCCGGCGAGACGGCCGACACCTTGACCGCCGCCCGCCGCATGAAGGGCATGGGCTGCAAGGTCTTTGCCATCACCAATGTCTTGGGCTCCTCGGCTGCGCGCGAGTCCGACGGCTGCATGTACGTCCAGGCCGGCCCCGAGGTCTGCGTGTGCTCGACCAAGGCCTACACCGCACAGGTCGTGGCCTGCGCTATGTTTGCCCTGCGCCTGGCCCAAAACCACGGCGAGATGGACAAGGGCGAGGTCGAGCGCCACTACAAGGACCTTCTCACCTTGCCCGACCTTATCCGCGAGGTCATTGGCCGCTCGTGGCAGGACAAGCGCGCCGCCGCGATCTTCCGTCGCGCGCACTCGGCCCTGTTCCTGGGCCGCGGTGTGAACTCCACCACCGCCTACGAGGGCGCGCTGAAGCTCAAGGAGGTCAGCTACCTGCACGCCGAGGCCTACCCGGCCGGAGAGATGAAGCACGGCCCCATCGCCCTTCTCGAGCCCGGCTTCCCCGTGGTGGCGATTGTGCCCGAGGACCGCGTGCACGACAAGACCGTCTCGAACATCCAGGAGGTCAACGCCCGCGGCGCCGTGTGCATCGCGGTGGCGACCGACGGCGACGAGTCGGTGGCCAGCTTGTGCGAGCACGTGCTGTGGATCCCGCCGGTGGCAGACGAGCTGCTGGTGCCCATCGTGGCCATCGTCCACCTGCAGATCTTGTCTCGCTACGTGGCCCGCACTCGTGGTTGTGACGTGGACAAGCCGCGCAACCTTGCTAAGTCGGTGACGGTTGAGTAGCGGTAATCTAGAATAAAGAAGTACGTGATTGATGAGGTCGCCTTGGCACGCGTGCGCTGTCAAGGCGACGTCTTTGTTGAATGCGGGAGGTAAGGCGTGGCTCTGGCGGGCATCGGCGTCGACATGCTAGAGATTTCCAGGATGGAGCGCGTGATTGAGCACCGCCCCAGCTTCTTGCGTCGCGTCTTTACCGACGAGGAGCGCGCCTACTGCGAGCACACCGCCCGCCCGGCCGAGCACTACGCCGCCCGTTTTGCTGCCCGCGAGGCCGTTCTTAAGGCTCTGGGCTGCGGTTTTTCTGACGGCGTGCGCGTGAAGGACGTCTCGGTGGTAAATGACGAGACGGGCCGTCCGCAGGCCAAACTGTCTGGCCGCGCTGCGCAAATCGCGGCTGAGCAGGGCGTGCGTGAGATCGCGCTTTCCATCTCGCACACCCGCGGCGTGGCCGTGGCAAACGCCGTGGCCGTGACCGACAAGGTAAAGCCCAAGCCCAATCCCAAGGAGGATGCTGCCAAGGCGCTGGCCAGCTCGTTTAGGGAGGCCCGTGCGCTGATCGACGAGCTTGAGCGCGTGCAGGAGGCGGCCGCGGCCGACGTCGAGCCCGCGGCGCTTGAGGACGGCGAGACGGGCGCGTCGGCCGAGGGCAGCGCCGCCGACGAAGCGATTCAAGCCGCGGAGGAGCCGGCCGACGAGGCCGCCGACGCCGCTATGAACCAAACCACCGCGGAGGAACCGCAGGTAGATCTGCTCGTCTCCGCAGAAGATACCAAGGAGTAACCCATGCAGCCAGTTCTTAACGTCGAGGATATCAAGCGAGTCGAGGTCGCCCTCACCCGCGAGGGCGTGAGCGTCTCGGAGCTCATGCACCGCGCCGGTTGCGCCGCCGCGCAAGAGGTGCTTGAGCTGGGTGGCGTTAGCAAGGCCGTGGTCTTTGCCGGTATGGGCAACAACGGCGGCGACGGCTGGGTGGCCGCCGAGGCCTTGCTTTCCCGCGGCATCGACGTGCAGGTCGTGACCCCCATCGACCCCGATCAGCTTAAGGGCGACCTTGCCCGCCAGGTCGCGCAAAGCGCAGCCCGCGCTGGCGTGCCCATGCTGGTGGGCCCCTCTAAGGACGAGGTCAACGAAGCCCTGGTAGACGCCGATGTTGTCCTGGACTGCATGCTGGGCACCGGCTTTACGGGCGGCGTGCGCTCGCCGTTTGACATTTGGATTGAATGCGTGAACGCCAGCTCGGCCCGCGTCGTGGCCGTGGACGTCCCCAGCGGCCTTTCGGCCCAGACGGGCCTTGCCGGCGGCCCCTGCGTCATGGCCGATATGACCGTGACCATGATCGCGCTGAAGCCCGGTCTTCTCGCCGACAACGGCCGCGACGTGTGCGGCTCTATTGTGGTGGCTCCCTTGGCCGAGCAGACCGAGCGCCTGGTTGTGGAGGCAGACCCCGTGGCCTGGCGCACGGATTTGGCCGACTACCTGGAGGTCATGCCCGAGCCCACCAGCGCCGTGGACAAGTTCACCCGCGGCTCTGTGCTGGTCGTGGGCGGGTCTTCTCGCTTCCCGGGGGCTCCCATCATGGCTGCCCGCGCGGCTGCCCGCGCCGGTGCCGGCTACGTTACCCTGGCCGTTCCCGCCACCATCGTGCCGCTGGTCCAGTCGCACGTGCTTGAGATTCCCGTCGTGGGCCTGCCCTGCGACGTCGAGGGCGTCCTTACCCAGGATGCCGCCGAGAAGGTCGTGCGCCTGGCAAAGAACGCCTCGGCCACGCTGATTGGCCCGGGCATGCGCGTCTCGGGCGGCACGACCAAGTGCGTCTCGGCGCTGCTCGAGGCCAATGTGCCGCTGGTCGTCGATGCCGACGGCCTTAACTGCCTGTCTCGTTTGACCGACGGCAACTTGTGCGACTTCCCCGAGGTCACCCGCCGCGACGCGCCGCTGATCTTGACCCCGCACCGCGGCGAGTTGGCCCGCCTGGTTAACCGCAAGGACGATCCACTGACCTCGCTTTCTGACCAGCTTGAGGCCGCGCGCGCCATTATTTGGGGCGACGGTGGCTCTGAGCTGGCCATTATTGCCAAAGGTACCGCCACCGGCTGCGTGGGTGTCTCGCAGGCGATCCTGCCTAAGCCGGGTCCCTCGGCGCTGGCCACGGCCGGCTCGGGAGATGTGCTGGCGGGCCTGGCGGCGTCTCTTCTCGCCCAGGTCGCGGGCACGCCCAAGGTGGGCAACCTGCCGCTTCTTTGCGCCCTGGCCTGCGAGATTCACGGCTACGCGGGCTCGCTGGCCGTGGAGAGCTACGGCTCGCGCGGCGTGATGGCCACCGACGTCATCGATCGCATTGGCCTGGCCGCCGACGCAATCGAGGAGCACGCGATGTATCCTGAGGTGGACGGCGAGGAAGAGTAGGACGTCGGTGCAGGCCGGCACGGGAGCAGAT
>CAVDXJ010000027.1:0-9962 GCA_963612765.1 Oscillospiraceae bacterium | reverse complement strand
GCCGCGGAGAACGCCGCGACGTCCGCGCCGCCACCTGCGACCACACCGGCACACCAGTCGAGCTCGCGCTCGATCGCGGCGAGTACCCCCTCGACGTTGCCGCAGCGCGAGAGGTAGGCCCAGAGCCTATCGAACTCGACGGCCTTTGGCATCGCACCCGTCTCCTCAAGCTCGTCAAGGAGCCGTTCGCACAGAACCTGCGACGCAAGGTCCAAGGCCCTTCTCGCCGCCTTCTGCTTGTTGAGCTTGGCCTCGTTGCGGCTCTTGAGCTCCTCGCCCCGCGCGATGCCCTGGCCTATGGCCTCGGAGAGGTCGCCCAACTCGATGTTCTGCAGGTCCATGGCTCTTCCCCCTTAAATCCCAAGGGCCTTGGCGGCCGCGTCCAGGGCGTCGCCGCTCTCGTAGAACACGGGCATGACCGTGCCCAGGACCTCGGTGGGAACGCGCTGCAGGTCGGCGATGGAGCTAAAGGGAAGCAGCACCTTGGTCGCGCCGGCGTTTCTCGCCACGCGCATGACGTCGTCGAGGTTGGCCACGGGGTCGAGCGTGCCCGAGAGGTGCAGCACGCCCGGCACCGCGAGCTGCCCCATCACGGGGCGGCCGGACGCAGCCGAGCAAAGACCCACGAACTCCGCGAGCGAGACCTCGAGGGTGTCGCCCTTCTTCTGCACATCGCCCACGTAGAGCAGGTAGTCGCGCCCATCTACCTTCATGCCGCCGCCGAGCCTCGGTCCCGCGGCGCGGAACTGCTGGAAGGCGGCGTGGAGCGAGTCCCTCGCGGCCTTGGCCCCGACGCCCTCCACGCGGAACTTGAGGTCGCCCGCCACGCACTTGTTCTCGAGCTTGTACACGGCCTGCTCGCCCGCCATGGAGCGGCCCACGCCAAAGACATGCCCCGGCATAAGGATCGCGTCGGGGATCAGGGTGTCGTCGGCCTGCTCGGGTACGCTCACCACGCGCACCGCGGCAGGGTCCGCGACGTCGACGTATCCGAGCTTGACGTCGGCGAACTCGATGCCCGCCATGATCTTGAGCTGCTCCTTCACGCGGCGGCGCCCCTCGACGGCGTACTCCAGGATGGCCCGCGCATCTTCCTTTTCCATCTGCCCCGCAGGGAAGAGGAGCTTGGCCAGGCCCGAGAAGGTCTTGCGCACCGCGATCTCGTCTCGCTGGTTGAAGTCGCTGTTCAGGCGGAAGAACCCGTCGAACTCGTGCGTGAAGTCCTGCTTGCGCATCTCTTTGCAGAACTCCGAGAGGCAGTCGGTGATGAGCCCGTAGCGGCTGGTAAGAAGCTCGGAGCGCATCTTGGGCACCTCCCAGCCGGGCAGGTAGCAGTGGATGCGGTCGAAGAAGGCCGAGTCGTTGTTGAACTCGGGCGGGAACGGGTCGAAGAGGTGCGTGGTCTTAAGGACGTTGGCCACCGAGTCGTTGATGTTGCCCTCGAAGACCATCGAGGCCTCGGCGTTGTAGGAGTCCGTGCCGCGGCCGAAGGTGCCGTTGGCCATGTACCCCTTCATGATCTGCACGGCGTTCTCGTCGCGGAAGCGCATGCCCGCCACCTCGTCGAAGGCCACGACGTCCCAGTGGCCCACAAGGCCCATGCGGTCGCCGCGCCCGGCGTTGCTCGCAAAGAGCTTGGCCGTGGTGGTCTGACCACCGGAAAGCAGGTAGGAATAAGGGCTGACCTCGGTGTATATGTGGCTCTTACCCGTGCCGCGGGGACCGAGCTCCACCATGTTGTAGTTGCGCTCGACCAGGGGCACCATGCGCTCCAGGAAGTGCATGCACTCACGCTCGGTAAGCGCCTCGGGCTCATAGCCCGCCGAGCGCAGCAGCAGACGTTTCCACTCGTCCGTCGTGAACGCCGCGCGGTGAGAGACGAACTCCTTGAGGTCCAGGTTGGGCATCTGGATGGGCGTGAGGCTCACGATATTGAACGGCGAGTCCTCGGGGCCGCGCTTCTTGCCGCCCGTGGCCTTGGGGCGCTTGGGCTTGGGGTCGTCGCCAAAGATGTCGTCGAGGGGGTCGACGTCGTCCTCGGGGCGCAGGTACTGGATGCGCATGATGCACCAGATCCCGCCCATGAGGACCTTGGTGTACTTGCGCGCGTACTCCTCCGGCAGGACGAAGTCGCCGATGGTCAGGTTGGTGAAGCGCCCAATGTAGATGTCCTTGAACTCGTCCAGGCGCGCAGAGACCCTGTCGATAACGGTGTACTGGCCAAGCTCACGGATGCGGGACTTGATCTTCTCGCTTTCCTCGGGGCGCACGTAGTTCTCCGCCAAGATCTTGCGGATACGGGCCAAGCCGGCGTCCACGGCCACGGGGTCGTCGGTGGCGCAGTACATGCCCAAAAGATACTCGAGCACGAAAGTGGGGATGCCCGCGCCGCGGCGCATGAGTGAGGTCAGGTCCTTGCGCACGATCTTTCCGGGGAACTCGCGGACGACCTTCTCGTCCAGGGCGTCTTTCTCGTACATGGGGACGGCCGGTTCCTCGGCAGCCGGCGCAGCACTGTTTACCTGCTGGTTGTTTGAATGCTCGTTCTCGTACATGTTCATCACCATCCAAAGTCGACGGGGGCGGCAAATGCAATCTGGATCCTAAGCTCGCGCAGCACGGTCGCCTGGCCGGTCTGCGTATCCTTGGCAAGAAGAAGGTAGGTGGCGTCAGAGGCCGGCTGGAAGCCCGCGCGCAGGCCGAAGCTCGCGCTCGTGGTGCGCTCGCGGGCCTCGAGCGAGGCGCTCTCGGCCACCACGCGGACGACGTCGGACACGGGGGCGTGCGCGGCGTCGGCCACAAAGACGTCGTACGCGCGCGGCAGGACCTTGCCGCCCACGGGCTCGTCTTGCAGGAACTCGAGGGTAAAGAGCGAGTTCGAGATGACCTCGAGCGCCGAGACGAGCGAGATCGTGGCCGGCGCGGCCTCCACGTAGCCCTTGGAGCCGGCGCGGTGGTTGGAGAATCGCAGCACGGGCACGCACATCTCCTGGATGCTCACGCCGCC
Source organism: Oscillospiraceae bacterium (assembly GCA_963612765.1). Classification (GTDB taxonomy): domain Bacteria; phylum Actinomycetota; class Coriobacteriia; order Coriobacteriales; family Atopobiaceae; genus Paratractidigestivibacter. The sequence goes on along the minus strand of CAVDXJ010000027.1, from coordinate 6,955 downwards.
GTGCACGTAGTTCTCGCCGCCGCCGGCCATGCGGATACGCACGCACTCGCGCGGGAAGAAGCCCACGAGGCCGTCCGCGCCCGGCAGCGCCGCGCGCAGGAAGAGCTCCGACTCGGCCCCGGCGCGCGCCACCACGTAGCGGCGGCCCGCCTCCACGACCTCGCCCGCCACGTCGGTGACGGAGGCGTGCTCGGCCTCCTCGAGCGGCTGGTCGGTGTAGAGGAAGCCGTGGTCGGCCGTTATGCACACGTCCGAGGCGCCGAACTCGCGGACCACGAGCTTGACGGCCGCGGCGAGCTCGGCGACAGCGTCCGCGCAGCCCTGGAAGACCTTGCGCTCGGTGGGGCGCTTGTCGCCCAGGGCGTCGATGGCGTTGTGGAAGACGTAGACCACGTCCGCGTTGGCCACGAGCTCCTTGCGCTCGGCGCGGCCCATCTCGCCCATGAAGTCGTCGTAGGCCACGGCCACGCCCTGCGGATGCGCGCGCCGGATGGCCGCCTGGCGCCCGGCGCAGCCGACGGCCTCCTCGCCGTCGAGAAGCACCCGGAAGCCCTTGCCCTCCGCGCGCGGCGCGAGCGCGTAGCTGCCCGACGGCAGTACCGCGGACATGCCGCACTTGGTCACGGACGGCAGCGCGGCCTGCGCGGACTCGAGCTGGCAGGAGCCGTTGGTCTCGCGCTCGAGCACACAGGCGAGCTCGGAGGCCGCCTCGTAGCGCAGCGCGTCCGAGACGATGACCCAGGCGCGCTTCTTTGCGCGGGCGGTCGGGCCGACCACGTTGAGGTAGAGGTCGCGCTGGCGGGGCACGTCGGCCACGGATCCATTGGCGGCCAGGTCGTCGGCCGCCGCGTTGCACCAGCGGTCGTTGACCTGGCGCAGGAACCAGCCCTTGTAGAGCTTCTCGATGGCGGCGCAGAGCGCGCGGAAGTCCTCGTCGAGGCCGTAGTCGGCGCTCCTGAGCGCGGACTGGAAGGCCATGTGCAGCTCGCGGTACCAGGCGTCCATGCGGTACCACTCGCCCGTGTACTCCTTCCACACTCGGTCGGCCGGGAGGGCGCCCATGCCCTCGCTGTGGGCGCGGCGGAAGGCGAGCATGTGGGCCGCGGTCTCCACGCCGCGATAGCAGTCGGCAAAGTCGGCCGCCCAGGTGAGGCCGCGCCGGCGCGAGCAGATCTCCAGCAGCTCGTCGGCGCCGTCACCCGAGGCCGCGGTTGCGGCAAAGAGCATGCGGAGAAGCGCCGCGTCCACGCAGGGGAAGACGCCTGCGCGGGAGAGCTCGAAGAGGCCGGCGGACGCGAGGCGGCCCTCAAGCCCCACCTCGGACTCCACCTCGCGGGCCGCGGCCTCGAGCCCGGAATCGTCCCGGCCCCGGGCCGCCCACGCGGCGAAGACGTCGTGGCAGAGGCCGGCATGGTCGGAGCTCACGCAGGCGTCGAGCCCCGCGAGCGCGCCTGCGGGAGCCGTGCGCGAGAAGGCCGTGAGCAGCACGTGCTTGCGCAGCGCGGCCTGGTCGGAGGCGTCGCCGGCAAACCCGGTCCAGGCGGCAACGGCATTGCCAAAGGAACCGTGCACGCCCGCCGCCTCGAGCGCGTCCACGGCTTCGGCGGCCTCCTCGGCGGGACGCGCCAAGAAGGAGACGAGCACCGAGGTCCCGTCGGCCGCATCGGCCCCGAGAACGACCGCCATGATGCCCACCTCGAGCTGCTGCGGCGTCTCGTAGCCGTCGCGCAGGGCCGCGAGCCTGCGCAGGCTCGTCTTGCGCGAGAGGAACGCCTTGCGGGCGCGCAGGGCCGCGCGCATGTCCGCGTTGTCGGGGCAGCCGAGCTCGCGCAGCTGGATAGAGGCGTAGTCTGCGGAGAACTGCAGCGACCGAACCTCGACGTCCGCGAGCCAATCTCCCTCGAGCTTGCGCGCCCGACGGCGGTAGAGCAGGACCTTGCGCCCCGTAAGGTCTCCGTTGAGCATGCGCTTAAGGCCAAAGACCTCGTTCTCGCGCTCCTCGACCACCTCGACGCCGGTCAGCTCGAGCTCGCCCAGCGACTCGGCGAACTCGCCCTCGGGGTCGTGCCACACGACGATGCCGCCGGACTCCCCCACCCTGTCGAAGAGCCTCGCGAGCTCGGCCTGTATGTCTTTTAGCTTCATAGGTTTCCAATCACAACATCGCGGAGTTGCCCAAGGACGAGGCGCCCGGCGCACCGTTCGCCTCATCGAGACGCGCCCGCGCGGCATCAAGCTCGGCCTGGGCAGCCTCAAAAGCAGACCGGGCCAAACCGTAGCCCGAGCCCTCCCCACGCAAGGCAGCGAGTCTCTGCTGGGCGGCATCGAGCCGCTCCTTCGCCGCGCGCTTCTCGGCGCGTTGGAAAAAGCCGTAGGAGCCCACTTCCGCTTCCAGGGCGGGAATCGAGCTCTTGAGCTCGCGGAACTCCTCGCGCTTGGCATCGATAGCCTCGAAGACGGCCTTCTTATTGGCGACCTCGGCCTCAAGCCGCGCGACCTCGGCCTCTAGCATCGCGATATCAGGCATCGGTGCGCTTGGGGCGTCTTTGGGCCCCGCGGCCTCGGCGGCCGCGACATCGGCAGCATCAGGCGCCTCGGGCTCGGTCAGCTCGGGCTCGGTCGGCTTGGGTTCGGAGGCCTCGGGCTCGGTCGCCTCGGGCTCGGCCGGATCGGGTTCAACCGGCTCGGGTTCAACCGGCTCGGCCTCGCCGGCCTCTGGCTCCGCCGGCTCCATGCCCAAAAGCTGCCAACCCGCAAACGCGTAGCCCTTCCCGTGGACCGTCCGCACCCAGTGCGGGTTACGGCCGTCGTCGCCCAGGGCCTTGCGAAGATTCTTTATGTGGGAATCGATGCTCCTGGCCTCAAACTCCTCAAGCCCGAGCGACCCGCACAGCTCAGAGCGGCTGAGCGTCTCTCCCCCTGCTCCGATGAGCGCGCAGAACAGGTCGTACTCGCTATAAGTCAGAGAAACCTCGACACCGTCGATGCAGACACGGTGGCCATCCCTGTCGAGCTCGAGCCACACACCCGATTCATTGCAAACATACCGTTCAAGAGCCGCACCGTCCCCAAAGGCAGCGCCGTCACGAGAAAGGGCGCCGTAAGGAGCGGTGCCTCCGTGCGAGTCAAAGCGATACCCAACGCCGTGAACCGTACAGACCCATCGTGGGTCGCGCGCGTCCTCTCCGAGTTTGGCCCTAAGGTTCTTCACATGAGAATCAATCGTGCGCGTGTCTGCGCAAACGCCATCGGCAAACAAAACCTCGCACAGCTCTGTCCTCGAGAAGACCCGCCCCGGGTAGGCAGAGAGGATCTCGAGCACGTCGAACTCGGTCTTCGACAGGTTGACCCTGCGCCCATCGATCGAGACCGTGAGGTTCTCGCGGTCCACAAGAAGCCCCAGGCCGCAATCCTGAACATTCTCACCTAAAGCATAGGTCTCGCCGGCCATTGCGACATGGCTCGCGATGGCCTCGGCGGCAGAGACGTTGTCTTCGGGCGCATCGGTCGCGGCCTTCGGCGAATCCAGGGCCTCTAGGACCTCAGGCCCCTCTCCCCTCGCCTCTTCGCCTTCCGGCAAGTCGATAATCCCCCAGTTGTCGATCGAGACAAGGCATGTCTTCGAGAGGGCGAACCGCAGATTGGCGCGGAGCACAAAGGCGCCGTGCTCAGACTCAAGGTAATCCCTGAGCTCGTCGAAAGTTGTCTGGCCATGCGCACGCACGTACCATTCGCACACATACGGAAGGCTAAACATGCCCTGCATGCGGGCAAAGAGAGGCGTGCCATCGATCGAGGTCCTCTTTACGTTGCCGCCCACATAGCCGACGCTCACAATCGACGCGACAAAATGATCGCCAAAGCCCGCGAGCCGGGCCAAGGCGTCGAGTTCCCCGGTCAAGCCGAGCCGACGAAGGCTCTTAACGGAATACGGGCGCCCGGGGACCATCCTCGAGACGATGCTGTCCAGGATCCGGCGGAAATTATCAGGCGCGAACGCGTCGACGAGGCCGTCGAGCTTCTTTGCCGAGACGTAGCCGCCCTCCTCGATCTCGAGCACCGAGAACGACCGCAGACGCTTGTTGAGCTCAAGCATGAAGTCGGGGTCGTCGAAAACCGCCTCGCTGAACGTGCCTTCCCCGCGCCTGAAGCTTTCCGCGCCGTCGATCATGTGCGCGAACGCCCGTTTAACGTCGACGCCCTCGGCAACAAGCAGGTTCCCCTTGAGGAGGTAGCCGCTCCCGCGCAGGTTGTTTGCCCCAAAGAGTTGTCCCTCCCAACCGGGGTACGCCTGGCGAAACCTCGAGGCGGCATCGCCCGCGTCGCAGATCTCCCCGCAGGAGGCGAGCACGCCGCGGAGCACCGCACGCCCGACGTCGTCCAGGCTCGTGTGCCGGACCTCGTAGAGACCGTCGTCGTTGAGATACTGGTCGAAGCCGTTGAGGAACGACCCCGCGAAAGTCGTGGCCCTTACTCCATAGCGCCGCTCGTACTCGGCCGCAAGGGCGTTTGCGTCCACAGGCCCGATTTCCTCGATTAGCGCAAGAATCTGCGCATTTCTGTCGGCGTGCCCGAGCGCGATCATGGGCGTGCGACCCAACGAGAGCCCGGGTAGCATGTCGCAGACGTGCTGGAGAACAACATGCAGCTCATAGCCGTTGCGAATATCCAGGTCATCAAGAATCGGAGCAATATTCGGATCACGCGCGAGCATCTCGGCCGAGAGCTCAACGTTATCCTCGGGATACTCCGCGATCGCGGAGATAAGCGCCGAGAAATCCTTTGATGTGAAGTCGTAGAGGCGGATGTTCCTCTTCTTACCATCCGGCCCCGCAGGGGCGTGTGAATCCATGATGCGGGGATAGCGTGCGATTATCGAGGCAAACGCTCGCTCGCTGGTGGGGTCAAGACGCCCGACAGATGGAATGCCGCGCTCATCGAGGAAGGCACGGTACTTTTGGTAGAGCTCCTCCATAGGCATCGGCTCGCCCTCTACGCGCAGGATATGCTCGACGATGCTCATCTTCTCGACGACCACAGCCTCTCCGTCAATAAACAGCAGGTCATCAATGATGTTTCCTTCACACAGGAGCGCCTTCATATCTGCGGGAAACTCCGGGTCATCCAAGGCGGACGAAAGCGAGAGCCGCTCTGTGCGGGGCGCCGTCGCCACAAGAGACAGGTAACCAAACGAGTCCGCATCCAGCCCCGTAAGCGCCTTAAGCTGCTCGGCGCTCATGTCGTACTTAGAGAAAATGGGGATGAGAGGCGTCTCGGCGACCGCAGGCATCTGGTTAAGCACGTCACTCGTGCATTGACGAACCCGCTCGCGCGTCAGGCCATACATATCGCCCGTCTCTTGCAGCGTCTTTCCCCTCATGCGCTCAAGCACCATGCGGCACCTCTGGCCCGCAGGCCCGTCGAGGCGCGACTCGAGCCATTCGCGCGCGCAGACAAGCTTGGCGCTTAGCTCGCGCTTCCCCTCGTCAAACTCGGTGTCAGGGCAAACCGCGGCCCTCGCGGCGCGTATCCAAGCAGCGCCCTCTGGGACCTCGATGCAAAACTGCCCCTCGCCCAAGGCAGCGCGAAGGCGCGAGACAAGGGCGGCCGCACAAGCCGCCACCAGGTGATCGTCGCCCTCCACCTCGGCCACGAGCATGTCCGCCGCAGCCGGCACTGCGTGCCCTGCATCAAGCAGCGCCATTGCCTTTTGGGCATACAGCGGGTAGAACGAGCGGGAATAGAACGGATAAGAGAACCCCTCGATCCTAGACGCGGCCTCGCGCAGGACCTCCTTGGCATCTTCTCCGAGCATAGAGTCAAGCGAAGCGACAGACGCGACCGGGTTTCCCTGCGCGCCCCACTGACCCAGGGGCAGGCCAGCGGCGGGACAGAACCTCTCAAGCTCACGCCGGACGCTATCGACCAGCACGGCGCCGACCTTCGGAAGTCGTGCCAGCTCTTCGGGACCCATACGAATCGCGTCCTCGACGCTGGCAAGCCCGCAAACGCGCAGACGGCGGATATTCGCATCGGAAAGGCCATCGAGCATCTTGATGGGGTGAAAACCGTCGAGCGCCTCGGTCTTAGGAGAGACGTTCGAAACCGAGGAGTCACCCAAAGCGAGAAGGACGCCAAATGCGTCGAACACGAACTCGGCGCTGCCGGATACCTCGATGAGGGCCGAGGCCACCGCGAAGTCGAGCGGCTTCGCAAACGACCCGGCACGCACGGCGAGCTTATCGTGGCACTCCTTGAGGGACTGCGCCCCAAATCCGGGAAGATCGCCAAGGCTGGGCAGAGAGGACAAGAGCGACCCGACTGTCTGAATGTCGCTGTTCGCCAGAGCGTTAGCCGGGCGCGTAGACAGTCTGAGAACATCGACGCTTTCGTTATGGCGCAACGGCACGTCTGAGTAGATGATGGTGGGGGTCTCCTTCAACCCAAGCGGTTCATCGGCACACGGCGCCAAAACGGGCTCCGCGTCGGCCGCCTCGTCGACCGCCGTGTCGACCGCGTCGTCGCCCGCCGCGTCGACCGCAGTCTCCTCGCCGCACGCCTCGTCTACCAGCCGGATTCCTCGCGCATCGGCAACGAGCACGCCCGCTGCGCAAAGCTCAAGTACCGCCTCGGCCAGCTCGCCCCGGGGCGTCCCCGCAAAGGCAAGGCTCAAGAAACCAAGGTCGCGGCTCCCGCCGAGCATCTGGAACAAAGACTCGATCTTATCTGCCAACTCACTCATGAACAGCACACTCCGTAGCTCTACCAGGTCGTTATTTGATCTTCACCAACACGTCGGCGAACTTGGCGTAGTTGACCTTCACGCCGTCGTCCAGGTCGATGGCGATTATCTGGTCGGCCAGGTGGTGGATCTTCTCCTCGTAGGCGGCAAGCTCGGCCGCCTGGTCGGCCACGCGCTTCTTCTCCTTGGCAAGGGCCGCCTTCTGGCGACCCT
>CAVDXJ010000026.1:0-9970 GCA_963612765.1 Oscillospiraceae bacterium | reverse complement strand
TCATGATAGTTGCCTTTCTTATGTTAGATTGTTAGCGTTAGGCGCTTGCGATTTCGCAGGTAAAGTGGTGCGTACCCGCCTCGGCCTCGTGTACCGAGCCGTCGGGGAGAAGAACGCGTCCGGCCACTGGGACCTCGATGTCAAAAGTGGCCTTCCCGCTTTCGATTTGCCAGGCCGAGGAAATCCGCCCGGCCCGCGACAGGTATGACCCTTCCGCGTGCCCCAGCCGCGCGTCGACGTGCGGCTGCACCAGGACCTGCGTAAACCCCGGCGCAGCGGGCTCGATTCCCAGCACGTAGCGGTACAAGAACTCACCCACCGAGCCAAACGCGTAGTGGTTGAACGACACCATGTTGTCGCCGCCCTTGGTCGTGCTCTCCTCGTTGACCGTCCCGTCGGGGCGCAGCGCGTCCCAGCGCTCCCAAATGGTGGTGGCGCCGCGGTCGACCTCGTACATCCAACCGGGGCACTCGGGTTGAAGCAGCAGGTCGAAGGCCAGCCGCTTTTCTCCGCCCTCGACCAATAGCGGCAGCAGGTGCTGCGTGGAGAAGAATCCGGTCTGCATGCTCTCGCGACGGATCTTCTCGACAAGGCGGGAAAACAGGGCGCGCCACAGCTCGGCGTGCTGGCCCTCGCGTGGGATTACCAGCGACAACGCCATGATGTAGGCGCCCTGGTAGTCCTCGGCGATGCGCGGCGCGTCGCGGCCAAGAAGCCCGCGGGTCACGTACTTCTTGATGTAGGCCGCGCGAACCGCCTCAAGCTCGGCGGCGTAGCGGGCGGCGTCGCCGGTGTGGCCCAAAAGCTCGGCCGAGCGCGCCAGGATGCGTAGGTCGTTGACGAGAAACGCGTTGGAGACGGGCCCGTTGTGCATGGCCATGTACTTGACGTCGCGGCCCAAGGTGAGCCAGTCGCCCAGGTTGGGCGCGCACCACAGGTGCTTCTTGCCGGCGCGTGCCAGCTCGCAGTCCACAAAGCGGCGCATGCAGTCATACTGCTCGGCCACGGCGTCCAGGCAGCCAAACTGGTCGTACAAAAGCTCGGGCACGATGGTGCAGGCGTTGCCCCAGCCCTGCATGGTCACAAAGCCGATGCCGGTGGGGCCCACGGCCGGCACGGTCGCGGGCACGTAGCCCTCGGAGTTGTCCTTTTGGCTCGCGCGCATGTCGGCACAGAACTTGCGCAGGAAGGCCTGGGTGTCGAAGTTGTAGGCGCCGGTGCGCGCAAAGACGTGGCCGTCGCCGGTGTAGCCTTGGCGCTCGTCGCGCTGCGGGCAATCGGTGGGAATCTCCACGTAGTTGCTGCGCTGGCCCCACACCTGGTTGAGGTACAGGCGGCTAACGCCCGCGTGTCCGCAGGTAAAGTGGCCCGTACGCTTCATTTGCGTGTGGACGGGGCGGGCGGCGAGAAGACCGTCTTGCCAGGGGCAGCCGCTGATCTCGACAAAGCGGAAGCCCATGTAGGAGAAGGTGACATGCCAAGGGTGTGCGGGCGTGGCGTCGGGGCCTTTGGAGCACTTGTGGTAGTCGACCTCCGCCTTGGCGCGGCGCAGGTTGGTGGTGTACAGGTCGCCTGCGGGCGTCAAGATCTCGCCGTGGCGCAGGTGGATGTGGTCCCCGCCCATCTTGGCGGGGTCGATCACCACGACGCCTGCCATGTTTTGGCCAAAGTCGACGATGGTCGTGCCGTCCGCGCGAGGGGTAACGGCAACGGGCCTGATGACTTCGTGCAACGTTGTACGTATGGGGGATTCGCGCAGAAGCTCAGGCAGCGTGCCCGTGTAGGCTACGGGCTGGATGACCCGGGGCGCCGCCGCGCGCCCGGCCGAGCCCTGCTCCCAAAAGACCTCGCCGTCATAAAGGCTGGCCGAGTCCCAGGGCGACTCGACGGCGCGCACCCCGGCGTCGGCCGAGGTAAACCGCCGCGCCTGGCCGCCCCTTGTCTCCACGTCCAGCACCCACGAGACGGCCGGGCGCTCGCCGTACATCTGGGTCTTGTTCTCGCAGGTAAACCGGCCGCAGTACCAGCCCTGGCCCAGGGCCACGCGCAGCGTGTGGGGGCCGGGCGCGGCCAGGGCGCCCGTCACGTCAAAGGTCTGGTAGTGCAGCTCGTGGGGGTAGTAGGTGAAGCCGGGGGCGAGAAACGCGTCGCCTGCCGGCATCCCGTCGATGCGGGCGTCGGTCACGCCCAGGGCCGTCACGGTCAGGGTCGCGCGGCGCACGGCCGGGGCCGCTGGGCCGGCCGCGCCCTTCTCGCCGTCTGCCGCAGCCGTGCCGCCGCCGACCTCGATGACCTGCTCAAACACCTCGACCGTGCCCTCGACAAACTGGCGCGGCACCTCGATAAAGGCAGCCCGCAGGGCGTCGGCGACATCAATTGCGTCCGTCAAATCGGCCACCCCCTATGCCTTCGCGATCTTTTGCAGCGCGTCGTTGAGCTGCTTGATCGTCTCGGGATCTGCCGCGCCCGCCTGGGTAAGCAGACTCTCCAGGCTCGAACGTTCCATGATGTGACGGATCGCGGGATTGCTCATCGCCTGGCTCGCCACGTCGCCGCCGTAGCGCTCGGCCGCGGCCTGCATCATGCGGCCCACGACGGCGCCGGCCATGGGATGAGCCTGCAGCTCGCCAATGGTGTCCTTTACCGAGAAGAACGCTGGGTCGATGGCGATGTCGTCAAACCAGTTGACCACTTCCTCGTCGTTTTGCAGGGCGTAAGTGGGGTCGGCCGCTGCCACGCGCTCGACCTCGATAGTGTCGGAAAGCTTGCCCGCACGGGCGCGAATCTCGTGGCGCCCCGTCAGCGGCACCTCGAACCTAAAGACGCGCCCGGCGTCGCTCGAAGCCGCAAATACGCCGTCGATATACAGATCTACCTGCGGTTGGTTTGAATACACAACCACCTGCGTCACGTCCTCGGTGCGGTGGACATAGCGACGGCCGCACACGTGGACAAAGGGGTCGCTCGACCAAAACGCACGGTACAGGTAAAACGCGTCCTTGCGCACTCTGCGGTCGATTGTGACCAGGCCTTTCTGGTTCTTGCCGTCGTTGCCGCCGCCGTTTCGCCCGTCGGCGCCAAAGTCAAACATGTTCCACACAAACGAGCACCACATCCACGGCCGCGCCTCCAACATGCGCAGCATGTGCTCGTGGTAGGCGCACTGGTACTGCTCGCTGTAGTCGCCGCGCGCGGGCATTGCCGCCTGGAACTGAGGGTTGCAGTCGGCGCCGTACTCGGTAAGGCCCATGGGCTCGGCCGGGTAAGCCGCGTGCCATGCGTCGAAGAACTCGTTGTTTTGCTCAAGTTCGCCCACGTACCAGCCGTAATACAGGTTGTAGGCGTTGACGTCGGCCAGGTGCGCGACGGGGCTCGCCGGATCCAGCATAAAGACGTGCGCGTTGGCCGTGGGGCGAGAAGGGTCAAGCTCGTGGGCCAGGTCGTTCAAGCCGTTCAAGGTGGCGAGAAGACCGTCGTCGATGGCGCTGGCCGTCGTGATCTCGTTGGAGAGCGCCCAGCAAAAGACGCACGGGTGGTTGCGGTTCTGCTCGATCAGCTCGCGCATCTGCAAGAGGGCGTTTGCGTCGCCGCCGTCCAGGCGCATGGTGATGACCGGCACCTCAGCCCAGCAAATTACGCCCAGCTCATCGCACAAGTCATAGAAGTCCTGGGCATGCTGATAGTGCGCCAGGCGCACGGCGTTGGCGCCCATCTCGCGAATAAGGGCCATGTCCTCGCGGTGCATCGCGGGCGTCAAAGCACTGCCCACGCCCGCGCGGTCCTGGTGCCGAGACACGCCGCGCAGCGGGTGGGGGCGGCCGTTCAAGAAGAAACCGTTGCCGGTGGCCTGCATGGTGCGGCATCCAAAACGGATGGTCTTCTCGTCGCCGGATGCCAGGCTGGCGCGCAGCGTGTAGAGGTAGGGGTCATCCAGACCGTCCCACAGGTGGACATTGGCGAGAAGGACATTCGCGCGGGCACAGCCGTCTGTGGCAACCGGACCCTCAACACGCCGGCCTGCGACTTCGAAGGTCACAAGCTCGCCTGCCGCCGCGCCTTCGACCCAGGCCTCAAGCGCGACCCGGGCCGTGCGCGCCGCCAAGTCGACGCTGGGCGTGGCGTAGACGCCCGGCCCTCCGTCGCGCCCCAGGGCAAAGTGGGTAGCGGGCACCACGACGACGCGCGCCGGGCGGTAGAGACCGCCGTAGAAGGTGAAGTCGGCGGTTTGGGGGTAGACCGTCTGGCTCTGTGAGTTGTCCACGACAACGGTCGCGCGCATCTCGCCGCCGGTCGCAAAGCCGCGCTCGGCCAGTGCCTCGGTGATGTTAGCTCGAAAGGTCGAGTACCCGCCTTCATGGTGCGCTACCTGCGCTTTATTGACGTAAACGTCGGCCACCTGCGAGGCGCCCTCGAACTCCAGCCAGGCTTCTTCGCCGGACACAAGCTCCAGCGCCGGCAGCACCGTCTCGTACGTCGCCTGCCCGCGCCAGTAGTCCCCACCGCCGTCCTGGCCGTCCACGGCGTTCCAGGTGTGGGGCAGACAGACCTTCTCGGCATCAAAACCCTCGCGGCAGAAGTCCCAGGGGCCGGTGAGATCAATCGTCCTTCTCATCGTCTAGGCCTCCTTCGCGGTCTCGTTGCTGTCTGCGGCAGCCTCGCCGTGGTGCAGCGCGGCCTTCCTCTGCGCGATGTCCTTCTGGACCTCGATCATGCGCATGCGGCCCAGGTCGTAGTGCTTCATGGCAAACAGGCCTATCAACCAACCCAGCACGGGCAGCCCAAAGTAGAGGAACAGCCCCATCGCCTTTAAGGCCGGCGTCGAGGGGTCGGTGGGCTGCGGCGTGGTGGACGCGTAGCCCACAAACGAGATGCAGACGGCCGCAATCGTCGAACCCAGCGAAGAAATGACCTGGTCAATGACGTTGTACGTGGCGTTGACCACGGCGGGCAGGTACTTGCCCGAGCGTGACAGCTCGTAGTCGATCACGTCTGACCTCATGGCGTTGTCGGCCGTGGTGATGCACATCTTAAGGCCGTTGATGATAAGGATGAGGATAAAGAACACAACCATCTGGACCGAGAAACCGGCAATTGTGGTCATGTCGATGGCCGCGCAGAAGACGAGCATGACCGCCGTGGCCGCGATACCCGTGAGCATGGCAAAGACGGCAATCTTCTTGCTTCCCACCTTGCCGCAGAACTTGCCCGCGATGATTGCAAAAATGATGGACGGAAGCATGGCGATGATGCTGATCATGGTGCCGTACTGGATGTTGCCGATCAAGATGCCAAAGACCACGGTGGTCACGATCGCCTGGCTCATCGTCTGCTGCGAGAGCTTGGAAGACACGCAGTGCAGCACGTACATCTGGAAGGGGCGGTTGGCTTTGACCAGGCGCCACATGTCGGCCACGGTCACGCCCGCGTCGTCGCCGGCGGCGCTTACGTTCTCGAAGTTCTGGGGCTTGTCGGCCTCGCTGATGCCAATGCAGGTCAAGACGAGAAACACCAGTGAGACGGGCACGATGATGAGCGCCGTGGTGGCTAGCATCTGAGCGGTGTACTCGTTTCCAAACTGCGGCAGGACGAGCATGACGATCAGCGCCGAGAGGATCGTGGGCACCAGATAGGCGTAAACGGTGCCCCACACGCCCACCATTGGGCGCTGCTGGGGGTCGTTGGTGATCACGGCCGCGGCCATGTTGCCCGCGATGTCGCAGGTAGAGGCGCCAATGATGTAGAGGCAGTAGAGGATGACAAAGAGTACCGGCCCGCGTCCTGTGTCAGAGAGCCACACAAAGAGCAGCAGCACGGCCAGGGCGCGCAGGACCCAGCCGGTTACCATGAAGATGCGCAGCTTGCCGTGCTTGGTGTTCACGCGGTCCATGAGAAGGGCCAGGAAGGGGTCGATGACGCCGTCGAACAGACGCGTTACCGTAAGGATCACGCCGGCGGCGGCAAGTGCTATGCCGTAACCCACGTTGGCGAGGTAGCTCATGTAGCCAATGAGCGTGTAGAACGTCATCGAGAGCGAGTTGGACATCATGGTCAGGGCGATCTGCCATGTCTTGGCCCGGCGGTACTCCACGCCGTCGGTTTGTGACGCGGTTTGCTTGGGTCGCACGGTTTCCTCCTTCTTCTGGCGCCCGGGCGGGCGCGCTTACTGTCTGTCTCCCATCGTGCGGGTTGGGAGGCGGCGGAGTAAGGCGGCAAAACGCCTTGGATTCGAGGGTACAACCAGACGATTCGTAGGGGTCCGAGCGGCCATTCGCGGGCCGGGCCGGGCCGTTCGCCGGGCGCGGCGCGGACGGCAGCGCGGCGGGTGCGTAGAGTTGCGGCAGAAGTGAGACGGGCGTGGGTGCCGAGAAAGGCGCAGGGCCGCAGCGTTCTGTGCTAAGAGAGGAGACGTTCATGCTGCTCAACGCAGATATCTTGTTTGATTGCCTGCGAGCCGAGCTGGGGGCGAGCGCTCGCGGTCCCATGGCGGCCGAGCTTTTGCTCAAGCGGCCGCTTGCCCTGGACGGCACCGCGGCCGAGTTGGCAGACAACCAGTTGTACGTGTGCCTGGGCCGCCAGCTTCCGCGCTACCCGCGCATCGGGCGCGGGGTAGTGCTTGTTGTGGTGGGCCGCGGCTCGCTCTTGTCTTGGTTCGAGGACCGTTGCCGCGTCATCCTGGTGCCCGACGAGGCCGATTTCTTCCAGGCGTTCAACGCGTGCCAGCGCCTGTTTGACCAGATGGACGAGTGGGAGCGCGCCCTTCTCGCCGCCCAGGGCGCCGAGCAGCCGATTCAAGTCATGGCCGATGCCTCGCGCGCGGTCTTTGGCAACCAGTTGGTGGTCATCGACGAGTCGTTTAGGTTCCTTGCCCGCACCGACCCGGCAGATGAGCGCACGAGCATGACGCTTGACACCATCCAGCGCTACGGCGATGCCCGTGAGCTGGCCGTTATTACCGAGGAACCCTTTGTCCTGCGCCACGAGGGCGGCGAGTCCCTCTCGGCAAACATGGTGGACGCGGGGTGTTTCTTGGGCTGTGTCTTTGTGCTTTACGGCGAGACGGGCGCGCCGACGGGCGCGGCGGCTCTTCTCGGCTACTTTGCCCAGGCGGTAAAGGGTGCCTTGCTCAAGGGGGCAAGACCCTTCGAGACCGATGTCGATCTGCGGCGCTGGGCCCTGCATGGCCTTGTGGATGAGCGGCCGCTTGACCAGCGTGAACGCGACTTGCTTGAGGCCGGCTGCGACGAGGCGCACGTGTGCGTGTGCCTGGGCCTTAGTCGGTTTCGAGGGCGGCTGCCGGTGAGCTACTTGGTTGCCAGGGTCGAGCGGGCGCTGCCGCGCTGCTCCGCCTTCGAGGCCGACGACGGGGTGCTGGTGGCGTTCTCGACCGCTGGCAGCGCCGATGAGCTTGGGCCCGACACGGTGGCTGAACTGCTGCTTCCCGTACTGGCAAGCGCCAAGATGAGCTGCGGCGTGTCCGAGGTCTTTAGCGATCCGTTTGCCGCGCGCATGTACTTTTTGCAGGCAAGGGACGCGCTTAACATTGGCCACGCGCTTGACCCGGGCAGCGTGATTCATCGTTTTGGAGACATCGCGCTGGCAGACGTTTTGCGGCGTGCGTTTAGCGAACTTCCGGTCGAGGCCTTTATGGGTGCCGGCCTGCGTCGCCTGGCCGATCACGACGCGTCGTCTCGCACGAGCTATCTGGCCACGCTGGCGGTTTACCTCGATTGCAACATGAGCCCCACGGCGGCGGCGCGTGCCCTGGGCGTGCACCGCAGCACGCTGGTCGAGCGGCTGGAGAGGATCTTCTCGCTGCTTGGGAGCGACCTGGCAGACCCTGACGAGCGGCTTTTGGCTCAGATTGTGCTGCGTTCGCTGCGTCTTCGCGGGGAGTTTCCGCAGGGGGACGATTTGGCGGGGGATGAGGAGTAGCCGCCCTACAGAATGTAGGGGTATCGGGACGGATGAAACCCGCGCTCGCCGAATAAGCGGTCGGCGGGCTGGCGGCGCGGCCAGACTCTTGGGGAGAAACCTGCGATAGAAGGGACTCCCTATGGCTAAGATTTCCATCCAGCAAATCATGTTAGGTACCGTGACGGGCAGCGAGACGGCCGCCGCGACTACGCTCTCGCGCCTGGTGGCCGCCGGTTTCCAAGAGATCGAGCTCAACAACTTCCAGATAACGCCGACGCCGTTTTTGGTGCGCGCCCTTACCCGAGCGGCCGGGATGCCCACGGGGCGCGGAGGCAAGCTCGACTGGGCGCGGCTGGTGCGCGAGGCGGGCCTGGGCGTGACGTCGCTGCACATTGATCTGGGGTCTTTGAAGAACGACCCGTCCACCGTGGTCGCGCGATGCCGCGAGTTGGGGTGCCGCTACGCCGTGATCACCGGTATGTACCGGTTTGACTACTCGGATGCCGAGGCCGTGCGCGGCTTGGCGGCCGATCTCAACGACTGTGGGCAGAAACTGGCGGCCGAGGGCGTGGGGCTTCTGTATCACAATCACAACTGTGAGCTTTTGCAGGTAGAACCGGGGGCGCGCGCCTTTGACGTTCTTCTCGACGCCTGCGACGAGCGGTACGTGAACTTCGAGCTGGACACCTACTGGCCCAGCGAGGCGGGCGCCGATGCGCTGGCCATGATGCGCCGGCTGGGCAGCCGCATGAAGTTGTGGCACGTGGCCGACCGCGGCACACGCCCCGCGGGCCCCAGCATGACGCCCATTTTGAAATCCGACTCGGTTGAGCTGGGTCGCGGCAATATCCCGCTGGACGCCCTCTGCGAGCAGGTCTTGGCCACAGGTGTTGACGCCGTGGTGCTGGAAAGCCACCGCAACTGGGTGGACAAGTCGCCCCTTGCAAGCGCCGAGACCTCTGCCGAGTGGCTCCGCGCCCACGTTCATTAGGCCCTGGGGGCGCCGGAAGCCCCATTGCTTGCGTTATGCGCGAGATTTCTTGGTTTAAATCCCAATCCGGCGAGTAGCCAAGGCATATTCGGCGGCGTTTGCCCAGTTGGCAGAAGTCCGCGCACGCCTTGCTACTCGAGGGCTGCCGTTTTAAACCCAGAAATCTCGCACATGACTGTCTTAGGGGCCCTGTAGGGCCACGGCCGCGCGGTTCTTTGCATGGCCTATGATGGAACCAATAGGCAATTAAGCGCTGGTACCTTGGGGGGTGCGGTAAATGGGCGACATTCGCGACTACCTGGAGTGGCGTGGCGACGTCACGCTGGCCGAGCGGCCGTTCAACGACGTCGACAACGTCATCATGGCGAGCCTCTCGTACCTGGACCTCACCGGCATCGCGCCCGGGCCGGGGGAGGGTACCCGCACTCTGCGCGCCTGCCTGGAGGACCTTCTTGCCAAGGCCGGGGACGACCTGGCGCCTTATGTGCGCTCGCTTGCTACCATTGACCTGCGCTTTGTTCGCGCGCTTGCGGCCTCGGCGCGCTTTGGCGGGGCGGCCGTGCGCGACTACGTCGACGTTGTCGACCCAGACCGCGTCCTGCAGTTCGCTGCCTTGACGGTTGACCTGGACGACGGCAACTCGCTGGTGTCCTTTCGCGGCACGGATTCTACGCTGGTGGGCTGGCAAGAGGACTTCATGCTTAGCTTCACGGTCATGGAGTCGCAGGTCGCAGCGGCTAAGTACCTGCAAACCGAGCTTGAGGCCGCGGCCGCCGACGGCAACCGCGTGTTGGTCTGCGGTCACTCCAAGGGTGGCGTGCTGGCGACGTACGCCGCGGTGAGTGTGCCCGCCGAGCTGCGCGACGTCATCGCGCACGTGTGGAGCGACGACGGCCCGTGCATGGACTCGTTGGTCGTGGCCGCGCGCCCTCACGACGTCTTTGGTGACCGCTTGACCCATGTGGTCCCGGCCTACGACGTGGTGGGAATGCTCTTTGACGATTGCCGTCCGCGCTTGGTGGTGGCAAGCTCGGCCGAGGGCGCACTGCAGCACGATCCCATGAC
>CAVDXJ010000025.1:0-10093 GCA_963612765.1 Oscillospiraceae bacterium | reverse complement strand
GAGCGTCACGGCGTCGTTCATCTCGATCTCGTCGTCGACCTTGTAGGCGGTGCCGGTGCCGTCGGCCGCGGTGTTCCAGCCGGCGAAGGTGTAGCCCTCACGGGTGAACCCGTTGGCGAGCACGATCGCGGACTCGCCGGACTCGTACCTGCTGGAATCCTCGACGCTGCCCTCGCCGCCGTTGGCGTCGTAGGTCACCTCGTAGCCGCGCTGGATCCACAGCTGGGTGCCGTTGAACGGGTTGGCGGTGCCGATGCACAGGCCCTGGTCGGTGGCGGCAAAGACGCGCAGGCCGTGGTTGTACGGGTCGCCGAAGCCGTCCTTGGTCACGGTCTCGAAGTTCACGCCGTCCTCGGTCACGTACAGGTCGAAGCCGCGGGTGGCGTCGCGCAGGTAGCCCATGCACTCGATGACGCTCTGGACGCGCTCGAGGTTCTCCTTGCTCAGGAGCTTCTGGAGGCGCTCGATAACGTCGCTCGGCAGGCCGTACTTCTGCTGCAGCTTCTCGAAGGTGTCGAGAAGGCCCTGGTAGTACTCGGCAAACGTCTTGTGGTACTCGATCATCTGATCGATGTCTGCGTCGGAGCCGCCCTCGGACGCGGTCGCCACGGCGCCGCCCTCGGCGAGGTAGCCCTCGGCGTCCTCGAGGCCCTGGCAGAGCTCTTGCAGCTCGGCGGCCATCTGGTCGTCGGCGGACGCGACGGCGTCGGCGCCGTCAGCGTCGGCGGGGAGCGCGGCCGGAGTGGCCCCGCCGTTCTTCTCGAGCAGGAGCTGGACGAGCTCCTTGAGGTACTGGATCTGGGTCTTCCACTCCTCGGGGGTCATGTTGATGATGTCGCCGTTGGAGAAGCGCCCGATCGGCTCGAGCAGGCTGCTGGTGTCGAAGGTGCCCACGTAGAGCTTGTTGTCGTAGACAGACATCTGCCAGACGTACTGGTTCTCGTTGCTGCCCCAACCCGAACCCAGGCCAGAGAGGCTGCCGTTGGGGAACATCGCCGTGGCGTTGCCCACCACGAGCTCCATGTCCTCATCCTCGTCCATGCGGTAGAGGTTGACGGACTGCTCGAGGTTCGCGTTGACGAAGCTGCAGTCCACGCCGCCGGCGTTGCCGTCGGCGTCGGCGCCGGTCTTGTTGAAGATGATGCGCTCGAGGGCGATCTGCTCGTCGTTGTACTCGCCGATGTAGAGGTAGCCGTTGTACACCATCAAAGACGCGGCGGCCGAGCGCGTACGCTCGGGATCGATGCCAAAGGTGTAGCGGGCGCCGTCGTCCTTGTCGCCGACGACCAGGGTCCAGGTGTAGCTGCCGTCGCTGTTCCTGTCGCCGCGCACGATGGCGAAGGACTGCATGGAGTTGTCGTCAGGGGCGTTGTCGGCCGTGCCGGTGCAGATGGAGACGTACAGGTGGCCGTTGTACTCGGTCATGTCCCAGATGGAGCCGCCGTAAACGCTGTCCCTATAATGATATGCAGGGTAATTGAACAGGTCGTCGGAGTTGGCGACCTGCGTGAAGCCGGAGTCGGGGTCGCTGGACTCCAGGATCCTGACGCCGCTCTCGCCGGTGGAGCTGTCCATGTAGACGCAGCTGATGACGAGCCTGCCGTCGTAGACGGTCATGCCGCGGATGCCGGTGCAGATGCCCGCCTTAAAGGCCGCGGCGTAGTCGTACATGTTGGAGAGGCCCTGGTAGACGGGCTTGTACTCGTCGGTCTCGGGGTCGATCTGGTACACCATCGGCAGGCCGGTGCGGCCGTTGATGTGCATGCTGCCGCAGAAGTAAAGCTTGCCGTTGTAGACGACGGCGTTGCGGAAGTACGGAGCGATGCCGTTCAGCGCCTCGGACATGAGCAGCGTGAGCTCGCCGGTCTTGGTGTTCATCTTCACCAGGATGCCGTCGGAGTCGACGCCGTCCTCGTGGCCCTGGTAGAAGGTGCCGTTGTACATGGCCTTAAGGGAGGCCTCCATGATGTCTTTATCGAACTTGTCGCCCAGGATGCTCTTCATGAGGGTCAAGGTGCTGCCCATGGCCGAGTTGCAGGTGCCCACATAGAGATAGTCGCCGTAGGCCGCGGCGGCCCAGGAGTAGCTCTGGCCGCGGTCGCCCTCGTAGTCGCCGCTGCCGTCGGGGACGCCAACCTCGCCGTTGCCCAGGTAGTCGACGATGCCGTCGGGCGTCATCGTGCCCTGGTCGGGGTGCGAGATCTTCTCGAACGTGTAGTCGCCGTCTGCGGAGCCGTACGTGGTGATCGTGCTGCTCGCCTGGAGGGAAGGCGACGCGATCGCGCCCGTGGGGACCATCGTCGTCACCATAAGGGCGGTGGCGAGAAGACAGCCTAGCTTCTTCCTTAGCATTACCTAACCTTTCGTTTTTTGTGACCGACTAGCCTATATACAGTTTTGGTGCCCCATAACCGTTCTTGAAGCGTCCAAGCGCTCTGAATCTGAATGGAGATTGAAATACACCTGTTGGCATAATACTCGAGCCTCCCTGAAAAAAAACGGAAATATTAGTAGTGGCCGTATATTCTGCAAGCCAGACACAAAAAACGACCCCATCCGCTCGCAGTCAATGCGCGTCACTGCGCATCCGCGGGCAAATGGGGTCGTCAAAACGCCGGTTAGGCGCAAGCGAAAACTAACTATTTACGCCGTCTTCTCGAGCTCCTCGAGCTTCTTGCCCATGGTGGCGGCAAGAACAAGGTTGAAAATACCCTCGCAGATCAAGGAGACACCCGAGACCACCATGATGAACGCGAAGGGAGCAAACATAACAAAGAAGCCGCAGATCATGAAGATGACCGAGAAGATGACGAGCAGGATGCCGCCGGGGATCTTAGCGCGGATGGCGTACATGCCCTTGCTAAGGGTGTTGGCACCGTCGGCGACGATGTAGATACCCGACATAACCGTGATGATGTTTGCAATCACGCTGGGCATAGAGAAGCACAGAAGACCAAAGAGGAACAGGATGACGCCGTCGAGAACCGAGGGAGCGGGACCCTCTGCGTTGGGGATGCAGAGGAACATCTTCGCGATGCCCGTGGCAACAAGAAGGCCGCCGGTGAAGTAGCAGAAGCTCAAACCCGCCAGAAGCGGCTCGCTCAAGAACAGAATGCCGAGCAGGATCGAAGCGATTCCGCTGACGATGACGGTTCCCTTAAGCTGGCGAAAAACAGTGTTAGGCATAATCAAATCTTTCTAAATCGAGGCCACACCCACGCACGCAAGTATAGTATCAGTGGCGTCGATTGGGGCCGTGGATACAGACACGAAACCGTAAGACAAGAGAAGAAAAGGCATTATTCTTATCAACTTCAGCAGAAGAAGGGCACGACCTGCGATGGAAGACAACGTTACCAACAGCGAGACAAACGGCAAGACCCCGCTTCGCAAGAAGGTCATCGCCGCAGTGACCGATTTCAACACGATCGTCGCGATCATGCTGGCGATCTGCGCGCTCACGACGGCCTGGGCATCGTGGGTCGGCGACCTGCACCAAAGCGACCAGGACTCGAACTACGCCAAGGCCGAGCGCCTTAACGCCGAGGCAAACTCGAGCTACAGCCTAAACACGCAGCTCTACGTTGCGGCATTTAACCTGTGGACAAACGTCTATGACATGAACCTGGACATCAAGTCGCTCGAGAGCGCGGGCGACGCGCAGGCCGCCGCCGCAAAACGCGAGCAGATGAACGCCTACATCGAGACCAACTGCCCCGATTTCCAGAACTTCAAGGACGCCGTCTATGCGGCCCTCGAAAAGGGCGGCGCGGCGACGCCCTTCGACGAGTACCCGCAGTCCAGCTTTTTTGCCAACTCAGAGAAGCTGGCAGAAGAGGCTACGCAAGCCCGCGAGGACGGAAACCGATGCAACCTGGCAAACGACTCGTACGGCCTGGTCAGCGTGTTTTATTCTCTGTGCCTGTTCCTCTTTGGCATGGTCGGTTTTTACAAGCACGACGCGTCAAAGCGAATCGTGTTCGCGGTCGGGGTCGTCTTTTTTGCCGTGGCGACCGTGTACATGCTCTCGCTGCCCCTGCCCGACAACTTCGACTTCGCGAACTACTTCAAACTGGTGCAATAGCGGGCACAGACAGCAAAACCGGCCCATGCGCTTCTCGCCTTAATGGGGCGTGGCGTATGGGCCGGTTCGCGTTTAAGGCCTGTACGGATTAAGCCTTGTACGTCGTGATTCCGTCCTTGATCGTCTCGCAAACGGTGACGCCGTGGATCTCATA
This sequence comes from Oscillospiraceae bacterium, assembly GCA_963612765.1. Classification (GTDB taxonomy): domain Bacteria; phylum Actinomycetota; class Coriobacteriia; order Coriobacteriales; family Atopobiaceae; genus Paratractidigestivibacter. Next base: position 5,855 of record CAVDXJ010000025.1, on the reverse strand, counting down.
CGGGTCGATCTCAAACAGGTCCTGGTTAAACACGGTGAGGTCGGCGTACTTACCAACCTCAATCGAGCCCAAGACATCTTCTTTGCGCATCTGGTAGGCGTTGTTGATCGTATAGCCGAGAAGCACTTCCTCAACGGCGAGGGCCTCCTCGGCGTCGTGGACATAGGCATCGGGCTGACCGATAGCCTGGCGCGTGACCAGGCACTCCGCGTTTTGCATCGGCGGGAAGCTCGTTGGGTCGGTGGGGAAATCGGAGCCCAGGCCAACGCGCGCGCCGCCGTTCAGGATGCTCTTCATCGGGTACGGCTTCGACTGGGTGAGGCTCTTGACCAGCGCTTCCGTCTCTTCGTCCGTCGAAGACAGCCACAGGCCGGTCGTGTTGGAGAAGACGTCGTGCTTGCCAAAGAGCTCGATGTCTTGCGGATAGGGATACGATGAGTGCGAGCACACGATGCGCAGGTCGCCAAAGCCCTTCTCGCGTACAATACCAGCGGCTTTCAGCACGTTGCGGATGGCGTCCGAGCCGATCGCGTGGATGTTGACGTCAACCCCGGCCTTTGCGCAGCGCTCGAACTCCGCGGCGAGAACCTCGGCGGTCATGGCCGGGGCGACCACCTCGCCGTTGGGGTATGCGTTTGGAATCGCGGCCGAGCCGGTCTCGAGCGTACCGTCGCCGAAGAGCTTATGGAACGTGCAGAAGAAGCGGTCGTCGTTGTATTTCTCGGCAAAGTTGACCGTATCGGCAAACGCTGCCTCGTAGAGCCCGGCAACACCGGCATATCCGCAGAAGTTCAGACGCACCGGCGACTCGTCGGTATCCATCCTCGCGCGCAGGTCGTCGTTGATGAAGTAGCTCAAGAAGCTCAGGCCGCCGCAGTCGACGATGGAGGTGATCCCGTGCTCGGCGCAGTGCTGCTCAAAGCGCCCCAGGGCCTTTTTCATCTCGTCTTCGTCGAAGTAATTGGCACCCTCCATCACCTTGGTCATGGACGCGATTTCCTTGCAGTAGCCGGTGGGCTCGCCGTCCTTGTCGCGAACATAGACGACGCCGCCAGCATGGTCGATGTCCGGCGTGTCGCGCGTGATGCCCGCGACCTCGAGCGCCTTGGAGTTGCACCATATGGCGTGCATGCTTGCCGAGGAGTACGCCATGGGCTTGTCGGGGCAGATGGCGTCGAGGTCCGCCTTGTTGGGGCCCTCCTCGCCAAACACCTCCTCAAGCCAACCCTGGCCTGTGTAGGCCTCGCGCTCGGGGTGCTTCGCGACATCGTTTGCGATCGCCTCGAGCATCTGCTCGGCGTCCATTCCGTTCAAGGCGAGAAGCCCGTCGAGCGAGATGGTCAAAAAGAGGTGCAGGTGGCCGTCAATGAGTCCCGGGGTCACGAGCTTACCGCCCAGGTCCTCGACCTGGGCATTCTCGCCAGCAAACTGCATCGCGCCTTCTGAGGTGCCCACGTAGGCGATTTTGTTGCCCTCCAGGACAACCGCCTGTGCCCACGGCTCGTTTGCGCTTGCCGTAAAGATCTTGCCGTTTGTCAAAACCCTAGTCGCCATCGCCGACCACCTTAACCGTTTACCGATCTCGATTAATTTCTTGATGCGGCCTTCGCCGGCCGGAACCTACTTGAGGTACTGCTTGAGGTAGGTCTCGAGCTCGGCGGCGTCCTTCACGCCAAGCTGCTTGTAGATGGCGTCGAGGTTGATCTGGTCCAGGCCAAGGGCCTTGTAGACCTGCGTCGCGAGGTCGTCCAGCTTCCAGCCGTCAGAGGTCTTGGAGTAGGTCACGGTGAGCTTCACGGTCTCGGTGCTCGCAGACTTGGCCGCCTGCGTCAGCAGCTTGCCAACGAGCTTGTTGACCGCGCCCTCAGAAGAGAGGTCGTTAAGCGACATATCGCCCACAACGGTGGGGACGTTCTCGATCGAGGCGGCAAGGACGCTCGTGGCGGTCTTCGACGTGAGGCTCACCTCGGCGGTCGCGCTCTTAGAGTCGCTGCTGACCGTGACCGTGCCCACGCTGTAGGTAAAGCCGTCGAGCAGGCTCTTCGACAACTCGTCGGCGTCGATGCCCAGCGTCGAGAGGGACGAGTCGTTGGCCTTCAGGGCATCGGCCAGCTGCTGGGAGCTGGAGCTCTTGAAGGAGTCGAGCTGCGTTGCCAGGTCCTTCGAGATCGCGTCGGCATCGGAGTTGCCCCCGCCGCATCCCGCCAGGACCAGCATCCCTACGACGAGAAGCGAGCAAAGCAGGCAAGCTAAAGACTTCTTTTTCATGGTGTTCCTTCCTTGTGCATCAACAGATCCAAACAATGGGGTCGCCTGGCCCTAGGCGGTATAAACCTCCCTGCCCTCGAAATAGACCTTCTCGACGACGCCTTCGTGAATTGTATCTTTCGCGCAGGTCGAGATGTCCTTGTTGATAAAGATGAAATCAGCGTATTTGCCGGTCTCGATCGAGCCGCGCTCGTCTGCCATCTGCAGCTGCTTGGCGCCGTTGATCGTCATGATGTCCATGGCCTGCTCAACCGAGACGCGCTCGGCTGCGTCGAGCTGGATGATCTCGACGTCTGCCCGGGTGTCGTTGACCGCGATCTCGATGATGCCGGCGACCGTCGTCGGCATTCCAGAAGAGGCGGGGACGTCGGTCGACGAGGTGACAAGAACGCCGTTGTCGAGAAGGGACTTCGTGGGATAGCCCGCCTTGTAGGTGGCGATATCCGAGTAGATGTCGGTGATGTCCTCTTTTTCCCTGGTCACATCGGTGAGAACTCGCCAGATGATGTTCTCGGCGGCGTAGATGTGGTGCTGGCCCATCTTCTCTTTCGAGTCTTCTGTGATGTTCCTGCCGTGGCAGATGCCGTTTAGGATGCTGCCCTTCTGGGAGCTCTCGGCGTTGATGTAGGCGTTGACCACCTGTTGGGTCGCTGCGTCTCCCATGGAGTGGATGTGCAGCGAGAGGCCCATCTCGTTAGCGGCCTTCACGATGGCGTTCATGGTCTCGGTGTCCCACACCTGCGTGCCGTGGGTGCCGTCCGCGTACTCGGCGAGCAGCCAGCCGGTTCTGCTCTCGACCGCCTCGCCGTCGGCGAAGAGCTTGATGGTGTTGAACTTGAAGTGGTCCGTGGGGTACTTCTCGGCGCACTCCTGCGCTTTGACCAGCTCGGCCTTCCAGTCGTTGTAGGGGTCGATCTTGTAGGTTCCCCCGGCCACGACCGAAAGCCCGCCGTTTTTGTCGCACGTGCTCAAGGCGTCCATGAACTGCGTGCCAAAGTAGTTGGTCCAGCCGTCCTGGTAGTAGGTGTAGCCGTAGCTGTGGAGCTTGTCCTCCATGAGCTGAGCGATGCCCGCATAGTCGCTCTCTTGGACAACCTGCAGGTTCGAAACACCATGCTTGAGCAGGTAATTGGTTGCCATGTCAGAGGCCAGGCCCAGAAGCTCGCCGTCTTGGCCCTTAGAGAGAAAACCGCCCTCGATCTGCGTGTCCTTCGTGATTCCCGCGGCTTCTGCGGCCTTGCTGTTGAAGAAGGCATTGTGGCCCGTGTCGTCGACGACGAGCAGGATCTTGTCGCTGCAGATCTCGTCGAGCTTGCTCTTCATCTCGAGGGTCTCTTTGATCTCGAACAGGGCGATGGCGTCCCAGCCGTACGTGTAGTACACGTCTTTGTCCGGGTTCTTCTCGACGTAGGCCTTGACGTTGCTAAGGATCTCGTCCTGCGTCGCGCCCCCGACCACCAGGTCGAGGTAGGTGAACGCGGCGTCGGCGACGTAGTGGCCGTGGCCCTCGGTGGCGCCGGCCATGACGATTCCCTTGTCGCGGTAGTCGATCACCTTCGTCGTGCCGTCCTTCACGTACTGCTTGGCGCCGTCCTCGTCGCCCACGTAGACGTACTTGCCGTCCTTCACGGCAAACGCCGAGACGTACTCCTGGTTGGAGTTGGAGGTGTAGACCTTTCCGTAGACAACGGTGTCCGCGACGACCGAGGGCGCGGACGCGCCGGAGCAGCCGGCGAGCCCCGCCAAGGTCAGGCCCGCGCCCCCGGCGCCGGCGAACTTAAGGAAGTTTCTTCTCGACAATGAAGTCATTTTTGATCCCCATTCCATCTGGCCCCACGGCCACGGTTTTCTTTAAACGGTGAAATCGAAGGTGAGGGAGTCATCCTCGTAGAAAACGACCTTAATCGACCTCTTGTTGCAATTAGCGGTGGTCTGCCACACCGAGAGCCACTCGGTGCCCTCGTCCTTGAGCTCCTGGACAGACTTGGCCCTTACCTTCGAGCCGATCTCTTCCATCGCCGTAAGAATCGCGTCCTTGTACTGGCCGTCGGCGGCCATGGCAAGCGTAAGCATGCCCCCAAACTGCGCGTATGCCTCGCCTTGCCCGCAAATTTCGCTGCGGGGGTCAAAGAGGGAGTTGTACGGGTCGTACTTCTGGCTGTACCTGACCTTCTTCACGAGCGCCGTCATGTCGTCATCGGTCTTCACAGAGTCGATCTGGGACCGCAGAAGCTCGTATCGGCCAACGCCGACTCCAATGGTGGCCCTGTCCTTGTACTCGGCGTTGATATAGAAGTTTGCCTGGCAGTTCTGCCCGTCGGTCCAGATAAGCTTGTTGTCGATAAGCTCAAGGACGCCGTAGTGGCCGCTCTCGTCGGCCATGAGGAAGCCGCCGCCCCAGGTATCCTCGCTGTTTTTCATACCGTAAACGTTTAGGGACTTGGCAAGCTCCACCGCCTCGTCCACAGTCGCGCACCGCTCTCCCAGGTACCTGACCACGGCGGGGAACGAGAGGCTTACCTCGGCGTCGGGGTTTGTCCCCGTAGAGATCGAGATACCCGTTTCTTTGGGCTGCTCTTCTCGCATATTGGCCTCGATGTAGAGGCCCTTCTCGTTCATGACATCCACGGTAAAGAACAACAAGGTGAGAAGCTCATCCTGGGTAACGCCGTTTTTCTTGACGTCGTCGAAGGTGTGCCCGTCAAAGTGGTTGTACGCAAGGCCCACGGTCTTATAGAAGCCGTCGACGGCGGTCTTGACGACATACGCGGGGTTGTTGCTGTAGTAAAGGTCGAAGGAGCGGCCCACGAGCACATCGCCGTCGTCGAGGACCTTGGCCACTGCCGAGCAGCCAAACTTGCCAAACATCTCTTTGTTCTTCTTGAGCCCGGCCTCGTAGTCGATCTGGGTGATGACCGGGAGCTCGACGATGTAGTCGCCCAGGACCTCGCCGGTCAGGTTGGCGGTCTCGGCCTTTGTCTCGGCCTCGGTCGCGGCAGAGGACGAGGACGTGCCGGAGCAACCGGCAAGGCCCGCCAAGGCCACCCCCGCGCATCCAGCACCGGCGATTTTGACGAAGTTTCTTCTCGAGAGCTCAGACATTGCGGACGCCCTTTCAAATCAAATGGCAATCAGATGCGCAAAGTATATTGCAACTCATGTTTTGCTCACAGCCACATTTAAGGTTAAGAAGAGCCCCTTGGGGCTTTCCAGGTCAAAGCAAGGAAGCTCCAAGGGGCCTATCTCATGCACAGTCGTTTTCTCGGTAAATTAGCGTACATAAATCAAAGAAGACCTACAGAGAAGCCCTCTAATACGGGGATTGCAGGGGTTCGTGTACACTAATCGCCCCAAGGCGAGACCATCTCAAGTCCATCAGCATCGAGGCCATCGCCAAGGTCGTTGACCAGGTCTTTGCGGAGCGGCGGGGGTAACGGGCGCAAACGCGGGCGTATTAATTTACGACCGCGTTTGCGCCCGCAAAGCGGTTGATTTTGGCCGTTAAGCCTTCAGGTATTTCGTGGCACGCCCCGAACCGACGGAAACGGCGAGGCCCCTTTCGATCAAAACCCCGAGTATCCGGACCA
>CAVDXJ010000024.1:0-10290 GCA_963612765.1 Oscillospiraceae bacterium | reverse complement strand
ACCCGCAGACCAACGAGTGGGAGGATTACCCCAACTTCGTTGACTGCGTGATGTTTGGCAGCCGTGCGGATGCCCTTTCTCGTTATCTCTCTAAGGGTACGAAGGTTACCGTCGAAGGTAAGCTTCGCTACAGCTCTTGGGAGGCCAAGGACGGCTCGCGCAGGAGCAAGCTCGAGGTTGTTGTGGACGAGCTGGAATTCATGTCGTCCAGGAACCAGCAGGGCGGCGGCGCCCCTGCTTACCAGCAGGAAGCCCCCACTTACGCTGCTCCGGCGCCTCAGCCCCAGGCTTACCAGCCTGCCCGTCCGGTTCAGGCCCCGCCTTCGGCAGACGTTTACGCCGAAGACATCCCGTTCTAATCACCGGCGACAAACGTCGCCATACGAAAGGCATTAAGACATGGCTCAGCAGAAGCAAGATTTTCAGCGCCAGCCGCGTCGCAAGTACTGCCAGTTCTGCAAGGAGGAGACTGCCTACATCGACTACAAGGATGTGCAGCTTCTCCGTAAGTACATGACCGACCGTGGCAAGATCAAGCCCCGTCGCGTCACTGGCGCTTGCACGCAGCACCAGCACGACATCGCGCTCGCTATCAAGCGTGCACGCGAGATGGCGCTTGTGCCCTACACCGTACCCGTGGTTTCCAGCCGCGGCGGCCGTTCTCGCGGCTAGTACGGTTTTTGCTTCAAGAGGGAGCGTTTAGTTCTTGAGCGAGAGCACCAACAACGGCCGCCCCGTACCGCCCGCGCAAGTTAGCGGTAAAGGGAACCCGGCCACTTCGGAGAAAGGCATCGTGACCTTCTCCGAGCCTCAAAAACCGCAGGCGCAGGTGCCTGTCTACTTTGGCTACCTGCTGTGCGTTTTAGGGGCGGCCTGCATCACCTCTGTCCCCGTCCTGGGGACGGCGCTTGTGGCCTGTGGCGTGACCGTTGTTCTTGGCAGGTCCGGTTTCAAGTTTGGATGCCTGGCCTCGGCTCTTGCTTTGGCGGGCACGGCGGCAATGGGTCTGGCTTTGGACCCGGTGTCGCTTGCCGACGCGCTCCCTGCCTGTGTGGCATCTATTGGGACGGCCTACGTGTTGTCCCAAAACAAGATGACACCGGGTATCGGCTGCATCATCGCGGGCTTGCTCGCGATGAGCCAGTTGGGCGGGGCCGCTCTTGTGGCGGCGTCGCAGGGAACCACCCTTGTGGCGACAATCGACTCGGTTGCCCAAGAGTACTTCTCCCAACTGGCGACTGTCGCTGGGATTGCGCAAGACCAGCTGCAGGTCATCAAGGAAATCCTAGATTACCTGTGGCCCTTGACGTTTACCTTGGCGGCTTTGGTTGAGTTCGCTTGTGCGTACCTTGGCGTCTCTATCGCGTCTTCGCGTCTTGGCGAGAAGAGCTTCGAGATGCCAAAGCTCCGGGACTTCGACTTGCCCCTGTGGGTTGTCGCGGTCTTTGTCGTGGCGGTGTGCGGCCTTGCGGTCGCAACGTCTGTCTCGCTTGGGTTCACGCAGCTTCTTCTTATGGTCTCGCTCAACGTGATCATGGGACTGAGGTTTGCGTTCATGATCCAGGGGCTGGCTCTTATCAGCGCGTTTATGCGCAAGAGGGAGCTTAGGCAGTTCACGAGGGTGCTTACCTTTGTCGCAGCGTTTTATCTTGAGGCACAGTTCTTTGTTATGAGTATCGTGGGACTCGTGGACGTGTGGGCCAACTTTAGGCATTTGCCCAGGGGAAAGCGCATCACGGTCCAGGACAACGCGAAGTAAACAAGGTGGTCGGTTATCCAACCGACTGACTCGAAGGAGTATCCCATGAAAGTCATCCTCTTGGGTGAGCTCCGGGGCAAGGGCGGAGAGGGCGACATCGTAGACGTCGCTCAGGGCTTCGCGGAGAACTACCTGTTCCCCAACAAGCAGGCCCTTCCTGCCACCCCGGGCAACATCAAGCAGCTTGAGGAGCGCCGCCACAACATCGAGAAGCGCGAGGCCGAGCGCGTCGCCGCTGCCGAGGCCACCAAGGCTGCTATCGACGGCAAGGCCGTCACCGTTGACGCCAAGATCGGCGAGGAGGGCCAGCTCTTTGGTTCCGTCACCCCCGCTCAGATCACCGAGGCCATCAAGGCCCAGCTCGGCGTCGAGGTCGACCGCAAGCGCGTCGGCCGTGGCAACGCCATCAAGACCTCCGGTAAGCACGAGGTCGAGGTCAACCTCTACCGCGAGATCTCTGCTCAGGTTATCGTCCTCGTTGGCGTGACCCTGGACGAGGTTGCCGAGGAGGTCGCCGAGGTCGAGGAGACCGAGGCCGAGACCACCGAGGCCGTCGAGGCTGCCGAGTAGGTTTTCAACGTTCTTCTCGCCTACCTGCGGGTTTCTACAAAAGACGCAGGTAAACAGGTGGGGGAGACATCCGATAAACCACGGCGGGTCAAAGACCGCACAAGCCCTGTTAGGCACGGCGCCTAGCAGGGCTTTTTCATGCCGAGAAGAGCTGTTAAGCCATCTACCTGCGGTTTTGTTGTTCGTTAATTTTTGACAGCCCGGCGGTTTTTGGCAAAAGCAAAGGTCATGGGGCCAAAAAAGTGGACGAGATTTGAAGAATGAGGGCGCCGCATCAATGTTGAAAACTATTTTTAGAACGGCCCTAAAAATGTTGAAAACGTTGAAAACTCGAGAAAAGCCCGCTTAAGATGCTATGCCGCGGCGGTCGAATGTTGAAGACTCTGAAGGAGACCGGCACCCACTGCCGCGCCCGGTTTTCTCGGCGCCTCAATCTCAAAGTGCCCGGCGTAAAATAGCTGCTGCTTATCAGGCTGTTGATAAAAGGAGCCCCAGTGCCCGACATCACCGACGTTAACCCTACCCGCGTGACGCTTCCCGAAGGCGTGACCATGCCGCAGGACCCCGAGGCCGAGACCTCGGTCCTCTCGGCCATGATGTCTTCGACCGAGGCGCTGCAAGAGTGCCTGATCGCGCTGGAGCCTGACGACTTCTACTTCCCGTCCAACCGCACCGTGTTTATTGCCCTGCGCGAGCTCTTTAACAAGAACATGCCGCTGGACAACATCACCCTGGCCGACTACCTGCGCTCCCAGGGCGAGCTTGAGCGTGTGGGCGGTCCGGCTTACATCCTGAGCCTCTCAAACAACCCCTTGGCCCTGGTGGGCTGGCGCCGTCACGTCGAGATGCTGCACCGCGACACCACGCTGCGCAAGATGATCCAAGCCTCGGCTCAGATCACGGCCCTGGCCTTTGACGCGCCCGAGGACACCAAGGAAGTCGTAGACCGCGCCGAGAAGCTCCTGCTGGACGTCACCAACCGCGACGTCCACACCAACGAGCAGTCGCTTGAGGACATCATGAGCGACCTCTACGAGGAGCTGGGCGAGACGGCCGCCAACGGCGACAAGCCCATTGGCGTCATGACGGGCTTCCCCACGGTCGACGAGACCCTGCTGGGCCTGCGACCGGGCCAGATGATAGTTATCGGCGCCCGCCCGGGCGTTGGTAAGACATCGTTTGCTCTTAACCTCGCCACCAACGCGGCCTTCGCCGGCGCCTCGGTCGCGATGTTCTCTCTCGAGATGTCCAAGATCGAGATCGCGCAGCGCCTTTTGGCCGCGCACGCCCGCATTGGCCTGCAGGAAATCCGTTCGGGCCGCATCAAGGACGACCAGTGGCCGCAGATCCTTGAGGCCACCAACGAGCTCTCCAAGCTCGACATCATGATCGACGATACCCCCGGTACCACGATCACCGAGATTCGCGCCAAGGCCCGCCGTATCCTGCGCGGCAAAGAGAACGGCGTCGTGATCATCGACTATCTGCAGCTCGTCTCGCCACCGGCCGGTGGTCGCCAGTCCGACAGCCGCGCCAACGAGGTTTCTGAGATGAGTCGTGGCATCAAGATCATGGCCAAGGACCTCGAGGTTCCCGTCATCGCCCTGTCGCAGCTCAACCGTACCGTCGAGAACCGCACTGGCAAGCGCCCGCAGCTCAGCGACCTGCGCGAATCGGGTTCCATCGAGCAGGACGCCGACGTCGTCGCCCTTCTCGACCGCTCGATGAACGACGAAGAGGCCGCCCGCGAGGACCGCCCCGACAAGGACGTGACCATGTTCATCATCGCCAAGAACCGCTCGGGTTCCTTGCGCGACGTCTCGCTTACCTTCCTGGCCGGCTCCACCAAGTTCGTCGAGGTGGACCCGCGCTTCCAGGAGTAGGGCTATAATTATTCTGTTTGGTTGATTTCTCATCTTAACGAGAGGGACAAAAATGTCTGCAACTGTGCTTGTGGGTACCCAGTGGGGCGACGAGGGCAAGGGTAAGGTCACCGACCTTATCTCTGGCGACTTCGACGTCGTTTGCCGTTACGCCGGCGGCGCCAACGCTGGCCACACCGTCATCGCCAACGGCAAGAAGCTGGCCCTGCACCAGGTTCCTTCCGGCGTGATGTACCAGGGGACCTACCCCGTCATCGGCAACGGCTGCATCGTTGACCCCGAGGTTCTTCTCGGCGAGATCGATATGCTGGCCGAGCAGGGCATCTCTGCCGAGAACCTCAAGATCTCCGGCAACGCCCACATCGTCATGCCTTACCACAAGGACCTGGACGGCGCGCACGAGAAGAAGCTGGGCAAGAACCTCATCGGCACCACCAAGCGCGGCGTTGGCCCCTGCTACATGGACAAGATGAACCGCATCGGCCTGCGTATCCAGGACATGCTGGACGAGAAGATCTTCCGCCAGAAGCTCGAGGCCGCGCTTGCCTACACCAACCCCATCCTCGAGAAGATCTATGAGATGCCCACCTACACCGTGGACCAGATCTGCGAGACCTACCTGCCGTACGCCGAGCGTATTCGCCCCTACATCGTCGAGTCTTCTCTGTTCCTTAACGAGCAGCTGGAGAGCGGCAAGAACATCCTGTTCGAGGGCGCCCAGGCAACGATGCTCGACATCGACCACGGCACCTACCCGTTTGTCACCTCTTCCAACTGCACCGCTGGTGGCGCCGTGACCGGCTCTGGCGTGGGCCCCGTCCACATCAAGCGTGTCCTGGGTGTTGCCAAGGCTTACCTTACCCGCGTTGGTTCTGGCCCGTTCCCCACCGAGCTCTTTGATGAGACGGGCGACCTTCTGGGCGAGGTTGGCCACGAGTACGGCGTGACCACTGGCCGTAAGCGCCGCTGCGGTTGGTACGACGCGGTTGTCGTCAACTACGCTGCCCGCGTCAACGGCTTGACCGACCTGGCTATCACCAAGCTTGACGTCCTGGGCTGCCTGGACGAGATCAAGGTCTGTGTGGCCTACGAGTGCGACGGCAAGATCTACAAGACCGTGCCCGAGCACCAGGGCGTCTTCTATCACGCCAAGCCCGTCTACGAGACCCTCCCCGGCTGGAAGTGCGACATCTCCGGTGTCCGCGACTTTTACAAGCTGCCTCGTGAGGCCAAGGACTACATCGACTTCCTCGAGCAGGTCTCTGGCGTCCGCGCGTCCATCATCACCGTGGGCCCCGACCGCGAGCAGACCATCAACCGTTACTGGAAGTAATCCAGGTGGCAAACAACCTTTCCGCCATCGAGAAGAACCAAACGCCAAGCATGACCGCAAGCGATGTCGAGGCCGAGCTTATCGCTCAGTTCGAGGTTGCCTGCGGCATGCTTGGCGTGTCGTTTGAGGACGTGCAGGACAACCTGCGCGTCTTGTTTATCCCCACGAGCGATGCGGCCTTTGTCCGCCGCCGCGCCCAGCGCCGTCACGGCAGTGCCCTGGTGGCCCGCGCGAGCGAGTTCAAGATTCGCCTGGTGGGCGAGAGGCTCCTCTACCTGCTTAAAGGTCGCGAGTTCACTGCGCTGGCCCGCGGCACCAGCTTGGACGATCTGTGCGCCCGCGCTGTGCAGGCTATGAGCACCGTCTCGGCTTCGCTGGGGACCCTCGATTACGTCATTCTCCATACCCAGGACGACAAGTCCCTGCGATCGCTGACCAAACACCTGGACACCAATGAGTTCTCGTATCGATTCAAGGGCGATCTTACCGTGACGCCCGCGGTGGCTGAGCTCATTGGCGCAGGCGGCATCGCGATTGTTTTTGTCCCCGAGTCGTTACCAAGCAACAACAGCTAGTTAGCCCTGCTTTTGTACTCTGGGCCCAACGGCCCGTCTCAAGGAGGTTCTCATGCCCAACTTTAGCAAGTGCGACATTCTTCTTTTGGGTTCCGGCGGGCGCGAGCACGCCCTTCTCTGCAAGTTGGCAGAGTCCGAGCAGGCGGGCCAGCTGTGGGTGGCTCCGGGCAACGGCGGCATGGACACTATGGCCAAGCACGCCGACCTTGACCCCGAGGACCCCATTTCTGTGGCTACGTGGGCACGCGAGAACGGCATTGGCCTGGTGGTCATTGGCCCCGAGGCGCCGTTGGTTGCTGGCGTTGCCGACGCCGTGCGCGCGGCCGGCATCCCGTGCTTTGGCCCCAACGGCGACGCGGCCCAGATGGAGGGCTCCAAGAAGTTTGCCAAGCAGGTCATGATGCGCGCCCAGGTTCCCACCGCGGCCTACCGCAGCTTCACCAACGAGGAGGAGTGCGCCGCCTACGTGCAGCAGGTCGGCGGCCCCATCGTGGTTAAGGCCGACGGCCTGGCCGCCGGTAAGGGCGTCATCGTGGCCCAGACCACCGAGGAGGCCCTCGAGGGCGTTCACGAGTGCTTCTCGGGCGCCTTTGGCGAGGCCGGCGCCACCGTTGTGGTCGAGGAAATGATGGAGGGCCCCGAGTGCTCTTTGCTGGCCTTGACCGACGGCAAGACCCTGGTTCCTCTCGCCACCTCGCAGGACCACAAGCGCGCTTTGGACGGCGACCGCGGCCCCAACACCGGCGGCATGGGCGTCTACAGCCCGGTGCCCATGGTCACGGCCGAGGAGCTTGACCAGATGATCGACATCGAGAAGCGCGTGGTGGCCGAGCTGGCCGCTGAGGGCATCACCTACTCTGGCTGCCTGTACGGCGGCTTCATGCTGACCAAGGACGGCCCCAAGGTGCTGGAGTTCAACGCCCGCTTTGGTGACCCCGAGACCCAGGTTGTCCTGCCCCGCATGAAGGCCGACCTCATCCAGGTCTTCAAGGCCTGCGACAACGGCACCCTGGACGAGTCCATGGTCTCTTGGGACGACGACTGGGCCGTCTCGGTCGTGCTGACCTCGGCGGGTTATCCCGGCGCCTACGAGAAGGGCAAGGTCATCACCGGTATCGAGAAGGCCGAGCAGATGGAAGGCGTCACCGTTTACCACGCCGGTACCAAGCTGGGCGAGAACGGCGAGATCTTGACCAACGGCGGCCGCGTCCTGGACGTCACCGCCGTGGCCCCCACCTTTGAGCAGGCTCGCGCCCAGGCCTACGCCGCCTGCGACCTTATCGACTTTGACGGCAAGACCTTCCGCACCGACATCGGCCTGCGCTGCATCCAGGGGCGATAGGGGGGCTCATATGGCTGAGGAATTCGAAGAAATCGCTGGTAGCGACCTTGCCGACGCCGTCGACGAGATGCGTGACTCGGTGGCGGCCTTTACCTACGACGGCGACCGAGCCGAGCACGACCATGTCTCGGGTGCGCCCGAGGAGCGCCACCTGGTGCTGGGCGACGAGGACCCGCGTGACGCCAACCTGGCCGAGAAGCCCCTGGTAGAGGATGTGGCCTGGACCGGGCGCATCTTTAACGTCAACCGCCTGCAGGTCGAGCTGCCCGACGGCCGCACCGCGCTTCGCGACGTGGTGCGCCACCCGGGCGCCGTGGCTGTTGTGGCCCTGACCAGCGACGGAAAGATTTGCCTGGTTCGTCAGTACCGCACGGCCCTGGGCCGCGTGACCGTCGAGATTCCGGCCGGTAAGCTCACTCCCGGCGAGGACCCGCTTGAGGCCGCGAGCCGCGAGCTTACCGAGGAAACGGGCATGACCGCCGAGAAGATCGCCTTCTTGACCACCATTGCCACCTCGGACGGTTTCTGCGACGAGCTGATCCACATCTACATGGCAACGGGTCTTACCCTGGGCGAGTCCAGCCCCGACGACGATGAGTTCATCAACGTCGACCTGGTTGACCTGGGCGAGCTGGTGGACGCGGTTCTCGACGGCCGCATCGAGGACGCCAAGACCGTGGTGGGTGCGCTTATCTGCGACTCCATCGCGCACCGTTTGAACGCCTAGTCGCCCCACATAACAGCACGTACACGACCTGCGCCGTCTTTTTGAGGCGCAGGTTTTGTGAGTAAAAGCACGACCGAACTTCTCGCCGCACGATCGCAAGGATTTCTCGCATGACCCAGCAAGCTCAGCAAAAGCGCAAGCGCTCCCTGTTCTCCACCTTCTTGTCCTACTACGCGGGGCAAACGCATCTGTTTGTTCTTGACACGATCTGCTCGCTGACGGTTGCGGCCATTGACCTAGCCTTTCCTCAGATTTTGCGCAGTGTGTCCAAGGGGTTGTTCACGCAAGGGGCAGACGAGATTCTCTCGGCCCTGGGCTTTGTGGGTGCGGGCTTGGTCATCATGTACCTGGTGCGCTTTGCCTGCCGCTACTTCGTGATCTTTTGGGGCCACGTCATGGGCGCCCGCATGGAGAGCCGCATGCGCGCCGACCTGTTTGACGCCTACGAGCGTATGAGCTTCTCGTTTTACGACCGCAACAAGTCGGGTGATTTGATGAGTCGCCTGGTCTCGGATCTCTTTGACATCAGCGAGACGGCCCACCACGGGCCGGAGTTTTTGATTATCGGTGTGGTGGAAATCGTGGGCTCGATGATTATCCTGGCTTCGATTAACGTGCCGCTGACGCTGGTTTTGGCCCTTATAGCTGCGCTTTTGGTTGCTTACAACGCCTGGGCCAACTATCGCATGCGCGCCGTCTTTAGCGAGAACCGCGTGGGCATCGCGGCCATCAACACGCGTCTTGAGGACGCGCTGGCCGGAGCGCGCGTGGTCAAGTCGTTTGCCGCTGAGGACTTGGAGCGCGCGAAGTTTGCTGCCAGCAACGACGCCTACCTGGACTCCAAGACCAAGATGTATCGAGCCATGGGTCGCTACCAGGCAGCCATTGCCGCGATGATGGGCGCTCTTAACACCGTGGTGGTTATTCTCGGTGGCTGGATGATCGCGAAGGGCCAGATGCAGGCAATGGACCTGGCCACTTACGCACTTTATATCTCGATGTTCACCGCGCCTATCCTGGATATCTTGAATTTCACCGAGACTTTCCAGAAGGCGGTCGCCGGTTTCAAGCGTTTTATCGAGGTCGTCGAGACGCCGTCGGACATTCAGGACAAGCCCGGCGCCCCGGACATCTGTGTCGAACGTGGCCAGATCGAGTACCGCGACGTGCACTTCTCCTATGACGGCGAGAAGGAAATCCTGCGCGGGCTTGATTTGACGATTGATGCCGGCAAGACCGTGGCGCTGGTTGGCCCCTCGGGCGGCGGCAAGTCTACGACCTGCTCGTTGTTGCCGCGTTTCTATGATGTGACCAGCGGCTCTATTGCGATTGACGGCGAGGATGTGCGCGACGTCAAGCAAAAAAGCCTGCGCGAGTCCATTGGTCTGGTGCAGCAGGATGTTTATCTCTTCGATGGCACTATCGCCGAGAACATCGCGTATGGTAAGCCCAGTGCCACGTCCGACGAGATTCGCGAGGCCGCCCGCCGTGCCAACATCGCCGACTTCATCGAGACCCTGCCCGAGGGCTACGACACCCAGGTGGGGGAGCGCGGCAGCCACCTTTCTGGCGGCCAGAAGCAGCGCGTGGCCATTGCCCGCGTGTTCTTGAAGAACCCGCCCATCCTGATTTTTGACGAGGCGACTTCTGCTTTGGACAACGAGTCCGAGCAGGCCGTTCAGCAGGCAATGGCCGAGCTTTCGGCAGGTCGCACGACCATCGTGATTGCCCACCGCCTCTCGACCATCAAGGGTGCCGACGAAATCGTGACCATCGAGCACGGCCGCGCCGTCGAGAAGGGTACCCACGAGGAGCTTCTCGCCAAAAACGGCACCTACGCTCGCTACTACCGCATGCAATTCGCGGGTTAGAGGGCCCTTTTGCGCATCCCGCGCGACTTTTCTTGGTTTAAATCCGTTACGCTCAAGTAGCCAGGCTGCTATTTCCTGCGTTTTCCCAGTTGAGCAAGGCCTGGATACTCGGCGCAACCCGTTTTAAACCAGGAAATCTCGCACGTTCCAATTAGCGACCTCGTTTCGGCCCCCTCCTTATGCAGTTCGCGGGATAAAACGGGGCGGCACCGCGCAAAGGCGGCGCCAAT
>CAVDXJ010000023.1:0-10302 GCA_963612765.1 Oscillospiraceae bacterium | reverse complement strand
CGACTACGCCGCAAGTGAGACCGACCCCGCCGACCCCGCCGACACCGACGCTACCGCGCAGTTCTCGGTCCCCGGCACCTACGCCGCAAAGTCGCCCGACCAAACCGACAATCTCTACGCGCCCGCAACGGCCGCGCGCTCATATGTCCACTCGGGTCACGTGACCAACCGCCATGTCCTTATAGTCGCCGGTATTCTCGTCGCCGTGATCGCGGTGGCGGGCATCGGCGTGGCCACCGGCACCTTCAAGCTCTTCGACGACGGCGGCAAGGACTACACCCAGAACATCCGTGCCGAGGAGACCCCGGCAGAGCAAGACGCCGCGACCACCCAGGAAGAGCCCCAGGAAGCCGAGAAGGACCTGGCGGTTGCCGGCGTCTCTACCAAGGCTTCTGTCGAGGACTACACCTGGGACGAACTCTCGACCATCGCCAAGGCCATCTCTGCTGCCGACAGCGACGACGACGCTCTTAAGATCGCGGCCAGCTACAACCTGTGCGACTCCAAGGGCAAGCTCGACGGCACCCAGTTCAAGGAGGTCAAGCTTACCGGCGGCACCACCCTCTACATGCGAATCGCCGGCTTTAGGCAGGACAACCTGGCCGACGGCGGCCTTGCGGGCATCACCTTTATCGCCGCCAACAGCGCCGGTACCAAGCGCATCATGGAGTACGAGGGCTCCAACTCCGATTGGGAGAACAGCGCGCTGCGCGAGTGGATGAACAAAGACCTTCTCGCCAAGTTCCCCGACGAGGTGACCGACGTTATCCAGGATGCTAAGAAGGCTGCCAACGCCGCTTATTCAACCGGCGGGTCGCAGGCCACCGTGACCGACACCTTGTGGGCCCCGTCCTTGACCGAGCTTTACGGCGCCATCCCCACGGGCTATTCTCGCAAGACGACCTACACGCCCGAAGGCGAGCAGTACGCCCTTTTTGCCGACAAGAACGTCACCTGGGGCACGGCCAATGAGGCCCTGGAGATCACCGGCACCACTGACAAGTATTGGTGGACCCGCACGCCCGACTCCGAGAGCGCCGAGCACAACATCTGCGTGAGCACCGCGGGCACGGACTACTCGACCCACGTCATCACGACGGACCACTCCGTGGTGGTTGGTTTTTGTCTGTAGTGCGCAGCGCCCGGCTTGTGATGGGCCATATCGCCGCAGCTTGCGTATACTGAGGAATGTTTGAAACAGCGTGTGCGCATCCGCGGCACTTTAGTGGAAGGAACATGGCGACATGGCAGACCAGCCGCTCGTTGGCATCATCATGGGTTCGAAATCGGACCTGCCCGTTATGGAAGCGTGCACCCAGCAGCTCGAGGAGCTGGGCGTTGCCTATGAGCTCGTGATCGCGAGCGCCCACCGCAACCCCGCGAAGGTCCACGAGTGGGCCAGCAGTGCCGCCGACCGCGGCATCAAGGTCATTATCGCCGCCGCCGGCAAGGCTGCTCACCTGGGCGGCGTTGTTGCGGCCTACACTCCGCTGCCCATCGTTGGCGTCCCCATGAAGACCTCTGACCTGGGCGGCATGGACTCGCTTCTCTCCATGGTCCAGATGCCTTCCGGCGTGCCCGTGGCCTGCGTCGCCATCAACGGCGCCAAGAACGCGGCCATCTACGCCACGCAGATTCTCGCGGCCACCATGCCCGAGTATCGCGAGAAGATCGTCGAGTTCAAGAAAGCAATGGCAGAGGCGTAAAACATGGCGAATCACTTTAAGGAATCCGCTGGCGACCAGGGCAGGCGCCCTTCTCCTCGTCAGACGGGAACCCCTCTTTACACCGGCGGCCACACCAACGGCGGTGACGAGTCCTACCACGCCCCGCGCGGCAACCGGCACTCCCGTGCCGCGGCTCCCGGTCAGACCACGACCGGCTACGTCTCGGTCGTGGGGCAGGGCAACGGCCGCAGTAGGGGCTCGAACCGCCGTAACAACCACTTTGCCCAGACGGACCCTTACGATCTTAAGGGCCGCCGCGGCAAGGACCCCAAGAAGCGCCGCAACCGCATCATCTCGTCTTGTCTGTTTGTGGTGGGCATCGTGCTGCTGCTGGTCGCGGGCGGCATCTTTTGGTACAACCAAAACCAGTACGCCGAACAGGACAAGATAAACGAGAAGCTCGCGCAGTACGCGACCATCGACGACACCGGCTCGACCCCGCCGGTCATTGACTGGGCGGCCCTCAAGGCGGTGAACGACCAGGTGGTTGGCTGGGTCCAGATTCCCAACACCACGGTGAGCTTCCCGGTCTACCAGGGTGCCGACAACGACGCATACCTGCACACCAATGCCGAGGGCAACTACTCGTTGGGCGGCCAGGTCTTCATGGACTACGAGAACAGCTCATCTGGTCTTGTGGATAACCAGACGATCATCTATGGCCACCACCTGCGAAACGGCGCCATGTTCAAGCCGGTGGCGGACATGGATACCCAAGGCATGCTCGACAGCGTCTCGACCGTCTGGTACGTGACTCCGCAGGCAAACTACGAGCTTGAGCCCTTGTTTGTCTACAAGACCACGGGCGACGACGAGACCGTGCGCGAGTTCAACTTCTCGACCGACGAGGAGTGGCGCAGCTACCTGAGCGGTCTTCTCGCCAAGGCCGTCACCAAGACCTCGAACGCGGCGACGGCCATCACCAAGGTGAACCACGTCCTCACGCTGTGCACCTGCAACTACTCTGGCAACGAGACGGGTCGCACCATCTTGGTTTGCGCGATAAAGAGCGACGTTGCCGCCGCTACGGCTGCCACTACGGATGCCGCGGCCCAGACCGGGGCTACCACCGAGGCATAAGCCGTACCTTAAGACCGCCTGCGGGCGGTCTTTGCGTTTGAGACCATTGGCCCTGATTTTTGGAGAGGAACCGAGAAAACAGTGGCAAACAACTCTTGCGAGGACGTTAAGCTCAACGACGACGAGGGGCTTCTCGACGTCAACCATGACGACGACAAGCTCCACGAGGAATGCGGCGTCTTTGGCGTTTGGGCGCCGGGCCGCGACGTTGCCCGCATCACCTACTTTGGCCTGCGCGCGCTGCAGCACCGCGGCCAGGACTCGGCTGGCATCGCCGTGGGTGACGGCAAGACCGTCCTTGTCCGCAAGGACCTGGGCCTGGTCACGCAGGTCTTCACCGACGCCGACCTCTCCGCCATGCCCGGCAAGCTTGCCTGCGGCCACTGCCGCTACGGCACCGCCGGCGCCAAGGGCTGGGAGTCCGCACAGCCGCACCTTTCGATGATCAACGACGTCATCATCGCGCTGGCGCACAACGGCACCCTGGTCAACTTTGACAACCTGCGCCACGAGCTCATCGAGATGGGCATCCCCTTTAGGTCCAACACCGACTCTGAGGTCGCAGCCAAGCTCATTGGCTACTTCACCCAGCGCGGCCACCGCCTGCGCACGGGCATCGCACACACCATGCGCATGCTCGAGGGCGGCTACGCCATGGTCCTGGTGCGCGAGAACGCCCTGTATGCCTTCCGCGACCCGCACGGTATTCGCCCGCTGGTCCTGGGCAAGCTGGGCGACGACGGCTGGGTTGTCGCGTCCGAGACCTGCGCCCTGGACATTGCGGGTGCCGAGTACGTGCGCGAGGTCAAGCCCGGCGAGATCATTCGCATCTCTGACGACGGCCTGCGCAGCGAGCAGGGCAGTGTTCCTCGCCAGCTGTGCAACTGCATTTTTGAGAACGTGTACTTCTCGCGTCCCGACACCATCAAGGACGGCACGTCGATCTACCTCATGCGCCACAACATGGGCCGCCGCCTGGCAAAGGAGACACCCGTCGACGCCGATTTGGTCATCTCGGTGCCCGACTCTGGCACGCCTGCCGCCGAGGGCTTTGCCGAGGAATCCGGCATCCCGTACGGCACCGGCCTGATCAAGAACCGCTACGTGGCCCGTACCTTCATCGCGCCTACGCAGGAGCTTCGTGAGCTGGGTGTTCGTCTTAAGCTCAACGCCCTGGCAGACGTCGTGCGCGGCAAGCGCCTGGTCATGGTGGACGACTCCATTGTGCGCGGCACCACCTCGGCCCAGATCGTGCGCCTGCTTAAGGACGCCGGGGCCACCGAGGTCCACGTGCGCTCCGCGTCGCCCATGGTCAAGTGGCCGTGCTTCTACGGCATCGATACCGCCGACCAGGACCAGTTGATCGCCGCCAATATGACGTTGGAGCAGATTCGCGACTACATCGGCGCCGACTCGGTTGGGTTCCTCTCGACCGAGGGCCTGCTGGAGTGCGTGCCCAAGACCGGTTACTGCAAGGCGTGCTTCACCGGCGAGTATCCCGTGGCTATCCCGCGCAGTTTCTACGAGGAGAAGTTCCTGCCCGGCTACGAGCCGCAAAACCTTAACCCCGAGAGTCCCGATTCGCAGATGAACATCGAAGATGTCCTGGTAGAGGTCATCGAAGAGAACGAGGAGATGTAAAGCATGGCAGAGTCCAAGCACATTACCTACGCCGAGGCCGGCGTCGACACCGCCGAGGGCGCCCGCGCCGTCGACTGCATCAAGGACGCCGTCAAGGCGACCAACCGCCCCGAGGTCATTGGTGGCCTGGGCGGCTTTGGCTCGTGCTTCTCGATGAAGGGCTTTAAGGACATGGAAGATCCGGTGCTGGTCTCGGGCACCGACGGCGTGGGCACCAAGCTGGCCATCGCGCAGCTGCTTGACCGCCACGACACGGTGGGCGAGGATCTGGTTGCCATGTGCGTCGACGATGTTGTGCCCATCGGTGCCGAGCCGCTGTTCTTCCTGGATTACGTGGCCATTGGCAAGCTGCGCGCCGAGCACGTGGCTAAGATCGTGAAGGGTATTGCCGAGGGCTGCAAGAAGTCCGGCTGCGCCCTGGTTGGCGGCGAGATGGCCGAGCACCCCGGCGTCATGAACCCCGACGACTACGACCTGGCCGGATTTGTGGTGGGCGTCGTCGATCGTCCTAAGATGATTGGGCCCGAGAAGGTCAAGGTGGGCGACGTTATTCTCGGCCTGCCTTCTTCCGGCATCCACTCCAACGGCTACTCGCTGGTGCGCAAGGTCGCCATCGAGGGCAAGACGGTTGAGGAGTTGAACGAGCCCCTGGTAGAGCTGGGCGGCGAGTCCCTGGCCGACGCCGTCTTGCGTCCCACCACGATTTATGCCGGCGGCCTGGTGGCTGCCCTGCGCGCCGGTGCCCCCATCCACGCCATGGCCCACATCACCGGCGGCGGCATCACCGAGAACCTCAACCGCGCCCTGCCCGGCAACGTCGACGCGCTGGTCTACCGCGGCGGCGAGGACGGCCCGGCTTGGGATATGCCCCCCGTTATCCCGTACATGGTCAAGGCCGCTGGCCTCACGCTGGACGAGGCGTACAAGACCTTCAACATGGGCGTGGGCATGAGCATCATCTGCGACCCCGCCGACCAGGCGGAGGTCGAGGAGAAGCTCCGCGAGCAGGGCTTCGAGCCGTTTGTCATGGGCGAGTGCGTTGAGGGCACGGGCCAGGTGACCTATCGATGAGCCACTGGAGCTGCGAGGGCGGCGTTTGTCGCCTGGTAGAGGACGACGAGGACGTCGCGGGCGGCGAGGGCGCTGCGGGCGTCGAGCCGCTAAAGATCGGCGTGCTTATCAGCGGCTCGGGCACCAACCTGCAGGCGCTGATCGACCGCATTGCCGACGGCAGTTTGAACGCCCAGATTGCCCTGGTGGTCTCGAGCCGTCCCGGCGTGCGCGGCATCGAGCGTGCCCAGGCTGCGGGTCTGCCGCTGTTGGTCATGGAGAAGGCCGAGTACGCGGCCGACGCCGAGGCCGCCGACGCCAAGATCGCAGCCGCCCTGCAAGAGGCCGGCTGCGAGTACGTGATCATGGCCGGTTACATGCGCATGGTTCGCCGTCCGCTGCTGGACGCCTTCCCCAACCGTATCGTCAACCTGCACCCGGCGCTTCTCCCCAGCTTCAAGGGGGCGCACGCCATCCAAGATGCCTTTGACTACGGCGTCAAGGTCACCGGCGTGACGGTGCACTTTGCCGACGACAAGTACGACTGCGGCCCCATCATTGCCCAGCGCGCGCTTGTGGTCGAGGAGAGCTGGGACGTGGACGAGCTCGAGGCCCACATCCACGCGATCGAGCACGAGCTGTATCCCGAGGTCGTGGGTCTTCTCGCTGCTGGACGCGTGCACGTGCGCGACAACGGCACGGTTAAGGTCGATCCGGCCTAAAGGGTTGCCAATTGCTTTGAATGGGGTCCTTGGTGCCTGTGCGCCAGGGACCCTTTTTTGTGGCGCGCCCCCGGGTGCCAAATGTGTTGAATTGATGATGGGGCCTTCAACTTGTACACTGTTTGTACATTGCTTAGACAGAGGTTGTCTGGTATTTACTATACAAGTGTTAGGGTGATATGACGGCAGAAGTCGACAAGCACGAACTGAACCCGGCAAGCGGCACCCCTTTGCACGTGCAGCTCGCTGATTTTATACGCGAGAAGATCTATTCACGCGAGTGGGCGCAGGATTCCAAGATCCCTTCCGAGCACGAGCTGATGGACGCCTTTGGTGTTTCACGTGGCACGGTCCGCCGCGCAATAAAAGCCCTGGCAGACGAGCACCTGCTGGTTCAGCGTCACGGTGCCGGTACCTTTGTTGCCAAGGCGGGTCTCACGCACCCGGCCGGCATGCGTCCGCTGTCTTTTGCCGAGTCCCTGCACCAACAGGGTATGGACTTCAAGACCGAGGTGCTCGAACGCCGCGTCACCATGGCGCCGCAGGATGTGGCCCATGAGCTGGGCTACGACGAACCGGATTACGCCTTGCTTCTTCGCCGCGTGCGTACGGTCGAGGGCCAGCCGGTGCTGTGCCAGGAAAGCTGGTCCAACCTGCGCGCCTGCCCCGGCCTTGACCTTATCGACTTCACGCAGGTCTCGCTGTTTGACGCGGTGCAGGAGTGCTCGGGCCGCAAGATTCGCTACTCGTCTATGCGCTACCACGCGCGCGTGGTGGGCAAGGAGCACGGCATGATTTTGGGCTGCGACGAGTCTGCCGCGGTTTTGGTGCTTGAGCAGACGATTCACCTGGATAACGGCGTTCCCATCGAGTGGAGCACCACATGGTTGACGCCGGGCCAGGCCGTGGTGAGCACGGCGTTTCAGCCCGAATAGGGGAGAACGGCACCCGTCTCGCCGCCGGGAACTTCTCGCTAATTTGTCCATCTTTAGAGGTACAAGTACTTGTTCACTCACCGCTAAACAAGTGGGCACCGGCCGTTTATCGCCCCCGGCTTGCGACGGCCGCGACTGGCATAATCGGGCCATAAGGCTTTTTGAATCCAAGTCTTTTATAAGGCTTGGATTCTTTTTTCGGCTAAACGCGCGCCTGCGCACTTGGAAGGAGAAAGACATGAAGAAGATCGTCGTCGCCTGCGGCTCTGGCGTGGCCACCTCCACTGCCGTCAACGCAAAGATCAAGGACCTGCTGGATTCCAACGGCATGGCCAACAACTACCGCATCGTGCAGTGCGCCATTGCCGAGGCCCCTTCTCAGTGCGCCGACGCCGACCTTCTGGTTGCTACCACCGTGGCGCCCGCGAACCTTCCCTGCGCGTTTGTGAGCGGTCTGCCTTTCTTGACCGGCATGGGCCGCGCCGACGTCGAGAAGAAAATCCTTGAGGCGCTGTCTAAGTAGGCCATCTGCCTGCGGTTTGTTTGAACGGCGGCGGGTATGTCTCGCCGTCGCGGTTTAGAGAGAGTGATTATGGACGCTGTTGTTTCTTTTTTCTCGGGCGTGTCGAGCCTGGGCGTCTCGGTTGTGATGCCCATCGTTTTGACCATCCTGGGTGTTTTGTTTGGCGCCGGCTTTGGCAAGAGCCTTAAGGCCGGTCTTACTGTTGGTATTGGCTTCATTGGCCTTAACCTTGTTATCAATCAGCTCATGGGTACAGACCTGGCCGCCGGCGTGACCGCCATGGTCGAGCGCTTTGGCCTGTCCCTGAGCGTCATGGACGTGGGTTGGCCCGCCGCCAGCGCCATTGCCATGGGCTCCATCGTGGGCACGATCATCATCCCGCTGGGTCTGTTGGTTAACGTTGTGATGCTGCTCACCAACACCACTCAGACCGCTGACGTGGACATTTGGAACTACTGGCACTTTGCCTTTACCGGCGCGCTGGTGGCCATCGTGACCAACAACGTCATGTTTGGCATCGCGGCGGCGATCATCAACGAGGTCATCGTCTTGATCATCGGCGACGTCACCGCTCCGTTGGTCGAGGAGTCCCTGGGCCTGCCCGGCGTCTCGATCCCCCATGGCTTTGCCGGTGCCTACGCGCCCATTGCCTACGCCGTCAACTGGGTCATCGATCGCATCCCCGGCCTCAACAAGATTGATATCAATGTTCGTACCATGCAGGACAAGTTTGGCGTCTTTGGCGAGCCGGTTCTTCTCGGCTCCATCATTGGCCTGCTCATTGGCATCTTGGCCGGCTACGGCATTCTTCCCGGCGAGAACGGCGAGCCGAGCATCCTGGCCATGGCCGTCTTCATGGGCGCCGTCATGGTGCTGATTCCCAAGATGGCCGCCCTGCTCATGGAGGGCCTGATGCCCGTCCAGGAGGCCGCTGCCAACTTCATCCAGAGTCGCTTCCAGAACCGCGGCAAGATCTACATTGGCCTTGACTCCGCCGTGGGCACCGGCCACCCCGTGACCCTTACCATGGCCCTGATCCTGGTGCCGGTCTCGATCTTCCTGGCCTTCATCCTGCCGGGAAACAAGGTGGTCCCCCTGGCCGACCTGGCCTGCATTCCTTACATGCTGGTCCTGGTTACCCCGATCGTTCACGAGAACGGCTTCCGTGGCCTGATCACCGGCATCATTGTCTTGGCCGTTGGCTTCTACATCGCCTCTGACCTCTCGCCGCTGATTACCTCGGCTGCTGCCAACGTGGACTTTGACATGGGCGGCGCGGCTGCGATCTCGTCCATCTGCGACGGCGCCAACCCGCTGACCTGGGTTATCACCCGCGCCTCCAGTGCCCTGGGCGTCGCCGGCCTGGTCGTGTGCGCCGTGGTCGCCCTGGCCCTGGCTCTGTGGAACCGCAAGCGCATCCTCAAGGAGGCCGCCGCGATGCACGCCGCCGAGGCTGCGACTGCGCCCGAGACCACTCCTGCCGAGTAGGCAAGTTAGTACAACGTTAGACTGAGAAGGTCCGCGTCGCCGCATGCGATGCGGACCTTACTGTATGAGCCGGGCGTACGATGCGCCCGTTGAGCATGAGGGAGAACAACATGGCTGGTATCGACACTTCGCTTCTCAAGCCCGAGCTGGTCTTCTTTGACTTTGAGGCCACCGACAGGATGGACCTCTTCACCAAGCTGGGGGCGGTTCTGGCCGAGAGGGGCTACGTCAAGGACACCTGGCTGGATGCCATTCTCGACCGTGAGAACAACTATCCCACCGGTCTTGCCTGCGAGGCTGTCCAGGTCGCGCTGCCGCACGTCGACCCGCAGCACCTCGCAAAGCCCTACATCGCCATCGTGAAGCCCAAGTCCACGGTGCGCTTCGACGGTATGGCGGGCAGCGGCCCCGTGGATGCCCAGTTGGTCATCAACCTGGGCCTTCTCGCCCACGCCGAGGATCAAGTGGGCGTGCTGCAGGCCTTCCTGGGCATCTTCATCGACGCCCAGGCCACAAAAGAGATCATGGCCCAGACGGATGCCCAGGCCATGATCGATACGGTGGTCAAGTACTGCGGTTAGGCGTTGCCGGGCGCGGCGAGAGGAGCGCGGTCTTCTCGCCTTAGCCCTCCAACCCCTTAACAGCCAGCTCAACGCACTTGTACGCGCCGTCGTAGATGCCAATGCGGTTGGCGTCTACGATGCGGTCGCACATGGTGGCGATAAGGCCGCGGTCGGCCTGGAACGAGTCAAGCATGCCCAGGACCTCGGCGGTGTCGTCGATCTCGTAGGTGCCGTCGCCCACCTCGGCGGCGCGGATGGCGCCCCAGGCCTCGTGGCCGCCCACGCGGTGGATCATGAGCTTGGGCACGGGGTAGAAGCTGAACTCAGACGGTTTGGTCACCAGCACGTCCGAGCAGCGCATGAGCAGGTTAGAGCTGTAGACGGCGGCAAAGATGTCGTCGTCGCAGAAGGCGTGGACACCGCTGACCTCGCCGGTTAGGGCCGTGGCCGCAAAGCTGCGGATCTCGTCGAAGTCGTTGAAGTGGGTCTGGGTGGCCGCCTCGAGGCCCGTGACCTTCTTGGCCAGCTCCTTCCAGACCTTGCGGTGGTCGCCCACGTTGATGAACAGAGTCG
>CAVDXJ010000022.1:0-10461 GCA_963612765.1 Oscillospiraceae bacterium | reverse complement strand
GCGAGATCGTCTACGAGCTGGAGCAGTACGTCGAGCCGGTGGAGCCTGTAGAGGTTCCTGCGCCCGAGCAGCCCGCGGCTCCTGTCGTGGAGGCTGCGCCGGTTGCGGTCCCCGAGCCGGTTGCCGAGCCTGTCTACGTTGAGCAGCCCGCTTACGTCGAGCCTGTCGTGACCGAGCAGCCCGTCGTTTCGCCCCAAACCACCGCGGCGTTCGAGCAGATTGCCGAGCCCGAGGCCGCGAGCACCATGGAGACCGCCTCCGTCGAGGCGGCAGCCGTTCCCGCCTCCGGCGCCGCCACGGCCGCCCAGACCGGCAGCCTCAACCTTGCGTCCCTCTCCGCCGATGCCGACCAGACTTCTGCCTGGCAGTCCACCGGCGATGCGTCCGGCCTTGCCGCGGAGGTCAACACCGACGACATCGACTCTACCCAGCCCGTGGGCGTGAGCGCCGCGCCTAAGCCCGCGGCTCCCGAGGACCCCACTTGGGGCCAGAGCGAGTTCGAGCCCAAGATGTCCAGCGTCGCTCGCCGCGCATCTCTGTTCGACCTTCCCGACATGAACGTCGCCGCCAAGGATCCCTTTGAGTCCACCAACCCGCAGGGCCAGCGCGTGGCCGCGCCCATCCCCGCCGTTCAGGTGCCTCCCACGGTCCCTGCTCCCGAGCCCGTGGCCGCTCCGGCCCAGGCCAACATGCCCGTCATGAGTGCCGACGACGACGCTTACTCCGACTTCTTCTTCGAGCCCGAGGGCGAGAGCAAGACCTCCGAGACCTTTAGCAACTTCTTTGGCAAGGTTAAGGAGAAGTTCGCGGGCTTCTCGCGTAACAAGGGCGCAGACGCCGATGAGGACGTCCCGTCTGCCGACGGCCCCGCCAACAGGCAGAGCCCATGGCGCGGCGGCGCCACGACCCGCAGCGACCTCCGCGTCATCGAGGGTGGCGAGGCCGCGGCCGACGCCCCCACCGAGGAGGACCTGCGCGAGGCCGTTCTTGCCATGAACAACGACGACCTTCTCGCCCACGACATCTGGTTCGTGGCCCTGGGCGCCAGCGGTCTGGGCCACGCCGGTATGCGCGCCTTCATCAACAAGCACCGCAAGGACTGCCGTGGTTGCTTTGTCATCAATCTTGACTCGGTGGGCGCGGGTGACCTCACGGTCTACTCCAACGAGGGTCTTCTCACCACCCGCCGCACCGATCGCCGCATGCTGCGTATGCTGACGAGCACTGCCGCCGACCTGCACATCGGCATCCAGACCCGCGAGCACGACTGGGGCACGACCGACGCCACTATGTCGATGATGCGCTCCATGAGGTCGGCCACCATCACCGGCTTGGAGGCAAACGGCCTGACCGCGCTTTCCCGCACGCAGGACGATGTGCCCGAGAACGTCGACCCCGCGCAGGCCGTTCAGGTTGCCGAGCTTGTCACCGAGTTGATTCGCCGCGCTTAGAAGTGTGTTAGAATACAAACTCCTTGCGGGCATCGCCAA
The DNA here is from genome assembly GCA_963612765.1 of Oscillospiraceae bacterium. Taxonomy (GTDB): domain Bacteria; phylum Actinomycetota; class Coriobacteriia; order Coriobacteriales; family Atopobiaceae; genus Paratractidigestivibacter. Next base: position 8,971 of record CAVDXJ010000022.1, on the reverse strand, counting down.
GTGGTAAGGCATCAGCTTCCCAAGCTGACATCCGCGGGTTCGAGTCCCGTTGCCCGCTCCAGAAACGCGCAGGCCGGCTCCTTTTGGGGCCGGCCTTCTTTGTGCGCCCAGAAAAAACTTCCCCTAACCGGTATGCGATTTTGCAAATCCCCAGTTGGCGCGTGAGGGGAATGTCGGTTGGGGGAAACCGCCCTTATATCACAGGGCCTATGCGGGTATGTTAGAGGGGGCTGCCGCGGCCTTCTTGCCGCCGACGGCCCAAATCCAATCGACTAACGCCATGACTCCAACTAAGGAAGCGAGAAGAACTATGGCTTATATCCCCATGACCGATGAAGAGTGCCGCATTGCCACCGAGGGCCTCTCTGACCAGCTTGACCTGTACGCCGACCTGCTGGTGAAGAAAGGTGCGGCTTTGAAGCCGGGCCAGGAGCTGGTGGTCCAGGCTCCCGTCGAGCGCGCCGACTTTACCCGTAAGGTCGTGGCTGCGGCCTATGCCGCCGGCGCCGGCCACGTGACCGTCATCTGGGCAGACGACGAGGTTACCCGCCTTACCTACGAAAACGTGGACCTTGCGTACTTTGAGCACACGCCGTCCTGGAAGATCGAGCAGCTCAACTCCCTGGCCGAGGCCGGTGCGTCCTTCCTCTTCCTCGAGGGCAGTGACCCCAACGCGCTCAAGAACATCGACCCCGCCAAGCCCGCCGCCGCGTCTAAGGCGAGAAACACCGAGTGCACCTCGTTTAGGAACGGCATGGACTTTGGCAAGAACGTCTGGTGCATCGCCGGCGTGCCTGTGGCGGCTTGGGCCCGCGAGGTCTTTCCGCAGGCTAGCGAGGCAGAGGCCGTCTATCGCCTGTGGAACCTCATCCTTGAGGTGGCCCGCGCCGACTCCGACGACCCCAAGAGCGCTTGGGAGACCCACAACGCGTCGTTTGAGAAATCCAAGCGTTTCCTCAACAACCACCACTTCGATGCCCTGCGCTACCAGTCCGCGAACGGCACCGACTTCACCTTGGGCATGAACCCCGCGCACCTGTGGGACGGAGGCGCCGGCAAGACCCAGGACGGCACAGCGTTCTTCCCCAACATCCCCACCGAGGAGGTCTTCACCACCCCTGACCGCAACCGCGCCGACGGCATTGTCTGCTCCGCGTTGCCGCTGGTCCACGCCGGTCAGGTGGTCCGTGACTTCTGGATTCGCTTTGAGGGCGGCCGCGTGGTCGATTTTGGCGCCGAGCAGGGCACCGAGGTTCTCCGTCACATCATCGAGACCGACGAAGGTGCCCACCACCTGGGCGAATGCGCGCTGGTCTCTAAGAACACGCCTATCCGCCAGTCCAAGACCTTGTTCTTCGATACCCTCTACGACGAGAACGCCAGCTGCCACCTGGCCCTGGGCATGGGCTTCCCCGAGTGCCTGGAAGGCGGTTTGGACATGGAGAAGGACGAGCTTCTCGCCAACGGAATCAACCAGTCTGCTACTCATGTTGACTTCATGATCGGCTCGGACGACCTCAATATCTGGGGCCTGGCCGCCGACGGCACCGAGACGCCGGTTTTTGTTAACGGTCAGTGGGTGTGGGAATAAGGCGCATGTGTTAAGATATCGACCAATGCGCCGTTAGCTCAGTTGGTAGAGCAGGGGACTTTTAATCCCAAGGTCCAGGGTTCGAGACCCTGACGGCGCACCACCTAACTGCAAACGGGGCGCGGCCACAAGGTCGGGCCCCGTTTTTTATGCGCCATCCCCCGTTAATCAGGCCGCGCCCCATTCCCCGAAAGTTAAGAATTTTTTCATGTTTGAAACCGCGGCCTATATAGGAAATGCATAAAATAACCCAATATGGGATGTAAAAACGCCAGAGTTCTCTGCATTTTGCAAAGAAACAGGTTGTCATTGGGGGAAGAAATGAAGAAACGTTTCCTGAGTATCCTGCTCACCTTGTGCATGGTGACGCAGCTTGTGCCCACATCGGCACTGGCCACGCAGGTAACGAATTCAAGCGGGTTGTCGTCCGCCGACGTCTACACCGTCACGGACGATTCTGACCTCACTGTCTATGACGACTCTGGCCAGGACGGCTCCGTGGCCCCGTCCGACAGCGACAGCTCTAACGACGCCGTGATAGAGACTGGCGATGACTCGGGGGAGGTGGCTCTGGCCTCGGCGACTGAGGGCACCCACACCCACCGCGTCTGCGGCGAGAAGGATTGTACCGATGCAAACCACGGTGGCGAGCTGACGTGGACGCCCATCTCGAGCCTTGCTCAGATCTCTGCGGACGGCAACTACTACCTGACCGACGACGTGACCCTCTCGACTGACTGGTACTGCGCGAACAACGTCAAACTCTGCCTCAACGGGCATAACGTCACCAAGCAAAGTAACGATGCCGTCATCAATGTATTGAGCGGCAAGTCGCTGGCCATCACTGACTGTACCTCCAACGCTGATGAAGTCGGCAAGATCACCCATGCCAGCGGAAAGAAGGGCCTTGGCATCTATGTCTTAGGCACGGGCACCCTTGACCTCTGGAACGGCAGCATCACCGGCAACTCCTCTGTATGGGGCGCCGGTGTCTACAACGAGGGCACGTTCACCATGCGCGGCGGCAGCATCACCGACAACTCTGCCACAGCCGATGGCGGCGGCGTCTACAACAAAGGAACGTTCACCATGTCCGGCGGCAGCATCGCTGGCAACTCGGCGAGCGACCGAAACGGCGGCGGAGTCTGCAACTGCAACACCGGCACGTTCACCATGTCCGGCGGCAGTATCACCAACAACTCGGCCCAGTCCGGCGGCGGTTTCTACGGCGATAGCGCCTTTACCATGACCGGCGGCAGCATCGCCGGCAACTCTGCCACGGCCAACGGCGGCGGCGTTATCAACCAGGGCGCGATCACCGTGTCCGGCTCCGCGACCATCAATGACAACAAGGTGGGCGACAAGACCGACAACGTCTATCTTTCTACCGGCCAGCGGATCACTGTTGCCACGGGTGGCATGGGCTCTGGCGCGTCCGTGGGTATCACATCCCAGAACCCCGATAGCGGCGAGACGATTGTGACCGGGACGAGCGCCACCACGGGCTTCTCCAGCGATAACGCCAGCTATGAGCTCAAGTCAAACGACACCAGCAACGGCCTGAAGCTTGTCACCCTCGCGCCTGTCGAGAAAGAGCACACCCGCCACCGCATCTGCGTCGAGGAGAACTGCGCCGATGAGGCTAACCACGGCGGCGAGGTGACATGGACCGAGTGGACCGAGACCAATAGCCTGCCCAGCGCCGCGGGCAACTACTACCTTACGGACAACGTTACCCTTAGCGATACCTGGACAGTAAATAAGGACGTTAACCTCTGCCTTAACGGCCACGACATCATTGGGCCCAAAGGCAAGGACACCATTGTAGTTAACGCCAAGGTATCCCTGACCATCACCGACTGCCGCGACGGTGAGGCCGTCGGTAAGATTACCCACAAGAACGGCGAAGAGGGCCGCGGCGTAGTCGTCAAGACCAATGGCATGCCCGACGGCAAAGGAGCCTTTACCCTCTGGAACGGCAGCATCACGGGCAACTCTATCAATAACTATGACGATAGCTTTGGTGCTGGCGTCCAGGTTAGCGGAACGTTCAACATGTACGGCGGCACCATCAGCAACAACTCGGCTTACAGCGGCGCGGGCGTTGGCAACTACGGCGCCTTTAATATGGCCGGTGGATCCATCACCAACAACACGCTCGCCGGCGAAAATGGCGTCGGCGGTGGCGTGTGCAACCGCGGCGGTAGTACATTTAACGTATGGGGAAGCGTGAACATCACCGGCAACAAGAGCAGTGATGCTGCCGATGACACAGAGAACAACGTCTACCTTGATAACAGCGATAGGACTGTTACGGTCGAGGAAGGTAAGTCTCTCTCTAGCGAGTCGCGTATTGGCATCACGTCATCTGAGCCCCAAAATAGCCCCACGGTCGTGAGCGGCTCGACGAGCAAAACCATTTTTTCGAGCGACAACGGCTACTATAGCCTGGTCGACAACAGCGCTAACGGCCTTATGCTTATGGCTCAGCACAGCCACGCGGTTTGCGGCAAGACCGACTGCAGCCACGAGGGGCACAACAACAACGTCTGGACCGCATGGGATAGCACCAACAGCCTTCCCACCCAGGCAGGCAACTATTACCTGGTCTACAACGTGGAGCTTCCCTCGACGTGGGAAGTGAGCAACGACGTCAACCTCTGCCTCAACGGCAAGACCATCACCGGGGCAAGCGGCCAGGATGCTATTAAGGTCGCCGAGGGCGCGTCTCTCGCCATCACCGACTGCCAAACGGACGCCGGCAAGATCACCCACAAGAGCGGCGAGAAGGGCCGCGGTGTCACCGTCGAAAGCAACGGCACCCTCACCCTGTGGAACGGCGGCATCACGGGCAACTCGGTCGATGGCGAAGCTGGCGGCGTCTACAACAGCGGCACGCTTGCCATGAACCGCGGAAGTATCACCGGCAACTCGGCTACGGGCAACGCCGGCGGCGTCTCCAACTACGGGACGTTCAACTTGTCCGACGGCGGCATCACCGGCAACTCGGCTACTGACGGCGAGGGTGGCGGAGTCTATAACGCCAAGGACGCCGCATTCACCATGACCGGCGGCAGCATCACCGGCAACTCGGCTACGGGCAACGCCGGTGGCGTCTCCAACTACGGAACGTTCAACTTGTCCGACGGCAGCATCGCCGGCAACTCGGCGAGCGACGGAAACGGCGGCGGAGTCTGCAACTCCCAGGACGGCTCGTTCACCATGTCCGGCGGCAGCATCACCAACAACTCGGCAGAGCAAGGCGGCGGTTTCTACGGCGATAGCGCCTTTACCATGACCGGCGGCAGCATCACCGGCAACTCTGCCACAACCAACGGCGGCGGCGTTATCAACCAGGGCGCGATCACCGTGTCCGGCTCCGTGACCATCAATGACAACAAGGTGGGCGACGAGACCAACAACGTCTATCTTTCTGCCGGCCAGCAGATTGCTGTTGCCTCGGGTGGCATGAGCTCTGATGCGTCCGTGGGTGTCACAACGCAGAATCCCGACGACGACCCCATTCTTGTGCCCGGCGTGAGCACCACCACGGGCTTCTTTAGCGATGACGCAAACCACGAGCTGGCGGCGGTCAGCGGTGGCCTTAGGTTGTCGAAGGTGCATAAGCACAAGGTTTGCGGCAAGACCGACTGCGATGACACCCACGACCACGGCGAGGATTTAAAGTGGGTGGCGTGGACCAGCACCAATAGCCTTCCCAACACTCCGGGCAACTATTACCTGGATAACGACGTGACCCTCACGGGCACGTGGAGTCCCAGGGGCAACACCAATCTCTGCCTCAACGGTCACACCATTACCGGTGCCGAGGCCGAGGACTCCCTGCCTTACGACGCCATCTTTATCGACAAGGGAGCGTCCCTGTCAATTACCGACTGCCACGACGGCCAGGGCGTCGGCAAGGTTACACACGATAAGGATGTGACGGGCGCCGGCGTCGAGGTCCGTCAAGGCTGCACCTTCTCCCTCTGGAACGGCAGTATCACTGGCAATGCCCTCGCCAACCCCAACTCCTGGATATCCGGCGGCATGGGCGCAGGCGTCAGCAACTTGGGCACGTTTAACATGCACGGCGGCAGCATTACCGACAACAGTCTTGCTTTCTCCGGAGGCGGAGTTTACAACTCCTCGGAGGGCACGTTTAACATGTATGGCGGCATCATCAGGGGCAACTCAGCCAAATACAATGGCGGCGGAGTTTACAACTACGGCACGTTTAACATGACCGGCGGCAGCATCACCGACAACACGGCCACTGGTGGCGTTTTGGGCTCTGGCGATAGTGGCGGCGTTTACAACGACGGCACGTTTAATCTCTCGGGCAACGTGACCATTACCGACAACACGGCAAACAAAGCAGCCAGCAACGTCTATATAACGACTGCCACTGTTTCCTTTCCCACCCACCCTATCAACGTGATAGGGACCATGGGCCCCGACGCGCGTGTGGGCATCACGGCCAATAAGCCTTGGCAAAGCCACACGGTCGTGACTGGGACGGGCGACCCTACCGCCTTCTTCAGCGACAACACGGACTATAAGATCGCGCCGGATGCGGCCAACGCCAATCTAAAGTTGGTCGACGCTTTGGATGCTGGCCATGAACATAAGATCTGCGGGGACAACAGCTGCGAGGATTCCGAGCACGGCAAAGAGCTCTACTACTACGCTATTTCCAGCCTGGATGAGATCAATGCAGACGGTAATTACAGCCTGAAGAGCGACGTTGATCTTAGTGACACCTGGGAGTGCAACTACAAGGTCAACCTCTGCCTTAACGGCCACACCATCACGGGGGCCAAGGAGAAAGACGCCATCAAGGTTAAGAGCGGCGCGTCCCTGACTATTACCGACTGCAAACAAATCGTTGGCAAGATCACCCACAACGACAGCGAGAAGGGCCGCGGCGTCAATGTCGCCGAAGGTGGCAGCCTCACCCTCTGGAATGGCAGCATCACGGGCAACACTGTCAATACCTATGACGATAGCTTTGGCGCTGGCGTTTACAACAACGGCACGCTTACCATGTACGGCGGCAGCATCACCGGCAACTCCGCCTATAATGGCGCCGGCATCTTCAACGGGACCAGCTCCACCTTCTTTATGTACGGCGGCAGCATCACCGGGAACACGGCCACTCGTGACGGCGGCGGCGTCCATAACCTCGGCACCATTACCATGTCTGGTGCCACCATCACCGGCAACAAGGCGGGTAATCTCGGCGGCGGCGTCAATAGCTGCGGCCAGCTCAACCTTTCGGGCGATGTAATCATCGAAGACAACACGGCGGGTAACTTGCCGAGCAACGTCTATCTCTACCAAACCGCCATCTATACCAATGCCAAGATCGTTGTGACAGAGCCTGGCGTTGGCGAAAACACATCCGTGGGTATTACGGCATATGGGCCCGAGACCAGCCCTATGGTTGTGAGCGGCACGACGAACACCAAGGGCTTCTTTAGTGACAAGGTGGCTTATGCGCTTGTGTCGGATAACGGCAACAACGGCCTCAAGCTGGTTGGCGAGTCGACCGCTGCGCACAAACACAAGATCCATGGCAGCGCCGAGTGCGAGGATGCGAGCCAAGGCAACGAGCTAACGTGGAAGCCCATCGCTAGCCCGGCTGACATCACAGAGGACGGCAACTACTACCTAACAAGAAAAGTGACCCTGTCCGGAACCTGGGAGTGCAACTACAACGTCAACCTTTGCCTCAACGGCTATGACATCATTGGGGCAAGCTCCGAAGACACCATCTGTGTTGCCGAAGGCAAGACCCTGACCATCACCGATTGCCAAGAGGACGCCGGCAAGATTACCCACAAGAGCGGCGAGCTTGGTCGCGGCGCCTACGTCAAAAACAATGGCACCCTCACCCTGTGGAACGGCAGCATCACCGGCAACACTGCCCCTGCCAACTGGAGTGGCGCCGGCGTCTACAACCTGGGCACGCTCGAGATGCTCGGCGGCAGCATCACCGGAAACACGGCCACTTCTAATGGCGCGGGTGTCCACAATTTAGGCGAGCTCAAACTCTCGGGCAACGTGACCATTAGCGGCAACACGGTGAACGAGGCAGAAAACAATGTCTATCTCTCCACCGGTAAAAAGATCACCGTCACAGGGACCGCCATGGGCCAAAACGCGTCCGTAGGCATCCTTGTCGAGTCGCCCGACGGCAACCCTGTTGTGGTCGAGGGGACGAACAGCCTTCTGGGCTTCTCCGTCAACATGGAGGACTACAAGCTGGTTGCCGATGCTGAGAAGAACCAGCTAAAGCTGTCTGAGACTCATGAACACAAGGTTTGTGGCGATGAGTCGTGTGACGACGATAGTCATTCAACGCTTGGCTGGAAGGCTATTTCCAGCCTGGATGAGATTAAAGCTAACGGTAACTACAGCCTGAAGAACGACGTTACTCTCGACGGCTCTTGGGTGTGCAAGTACGATGTCAAACTCTGCCTCAACGGCCATGAGATCGTTGGAGCCAACGATGCGAACACCATTGAAGTCGCCGCTTACGCTTCCCTGACCATCACCGACTGCCACACTGGCGACGCCGTGGGCAAGATTACCCACAGTAGTGGCGATTTAGGACGCGGTGTCGATGTTTCGCCCTTTGGTACCTTCATCCTCTGGAATGGCAGTATCACCGGCAATACTGCCAAAGCCAATCTCGCCGGCGGCGGCGTTGACAATTTTGGTACGTTTGAGATGCACGGCGGCAGCATCACGGGTAACAAGGCCCCGGGTAAGGGGGGGCGCGGCTCCAACGGTGTCGGCGGCGGTGTCGAAAACTACGGTAAGTTCACCATGTCCGGCGGCTCCATCGCCAACAACTCTGCCGATGATCGTGGTGCCGGCGTTGTAAACTTCGACACTTTCACCATGTCCGGAGGCAGCATCGCTCAAAACTCGGCCAAGAACGGCGGCGGTGTTTACAACGCCAACGGGACGGTTAGCATCTCTGGCGGCAGCATCACCGGCAACACGGCCACAGAAAATGGCGGCGGCGTCTATAACCTCGAAGGTCGTACGCTCAATATGACCGGCGGCAGCATCACCGGCAACACGGCCTCGATTTCTGCTGGCGGCGTCTACAACGACGGCACGTTCAACCTCTCGGGCAACGTGACCATCAAGGACAACAAGATGGGCGACGTGGCTAACAACGTCTATCTTCCCAGCGGCAAAACGGTTGCTGTTGCAGAGGGCGGCATGGACAATGGCGCGTCCGTGGGTATCACGGCCGAGAAACCCGGGGACGGCCCGCTTGTGGTGAGCGGGACGAGCGACACCAAGGGCTTCTCCAGCGACGACACGGACTACAGGTTGTTGGCGACCGGCGACGGCCTGAGC